>QKJO01000110.1 GCA_003249275.1 Spirochaetaceae bacterium | reverse complement strand
GAGCCGCCGGTCCATATCGCTCCGGCCGTTTCCGAAAACAGTCAGTGTGAGTCCCGCCAGGATCGTTAAAAGAATTATTTTTTTCATTTGGTTGCCTCCGGGGAACATCATCTCCCGGAAGGGAGGTCTGCGATATCGGTCATCCGGTTGAATCGTCCGGACAGAGGGTCAACCTTTGGGTGGAATCAGCTCCTTTCCAGCTTTTTTGCCAGTTCAAACCGGTTTGAAACCTCTGCCTTCCTGAATATGTTATTGATATGTGTCTTTACGGTCGCCATGGAAATACACAGTTCATCCGAGATTTTCCGGTTGGAATAGCCCAGAACGATCAGGTTCAGAACATCCGATTCCCGGGGAGAGAAGCCTATTTTCAGCAGTTCTTCCCTGCCGGGGAGGGATTGTTTTGTATTTATTTTTTTGACAAGCAGGTAGATGATATAGATGCTGAAGCCGAGGTAGGGAATTGTGGATATGATGACGCTGTCTTCCGACAGGTCCATCTTTGCAAAGGGGGCTCTGATGTTTTCCGCAAAGGACACCGCCGACTCTGTCAGGCCGAAAAGGGTGAGCACCCCCAGAAAAATGACGAAAATTCTGTCTTCCTTCAGTTTGATCTTTCTGAACTCTACTGTCAGCCTGACAAGCATGTAGGCCAGGAAAAACAGATAGACCAGAGTTGCCAGATAGGAACTTCCCCTGTGGATAATGAATCCGTCTCTGTACTCGATGCTCAGGGGGGATATCATCAGAGCGGCGGACCCGGCAAGCACGGCCAGGATCAGATCCTCCCGCCGGGACTTCGGCAGATTCAGGATGCGGTGTACGGTTATGACTCCGAAATAGACGAGGAGAAAGCTCAGAGACGTGGTTACTCCATGACTGATGTATATCCAGAATGAGGCGGTTTTCGGAATGTTGAGGAGGAAATAGGAACGGATGACGCTGAGAAAGATAATGACTGTAAAAATCATATAGAATCTCAGAAAAGAGGGAAAGTAGTATTTTTTGCGTTTCCCCGCACCCAGAAGTACAAGAGACAGCACTCCCAGGATGATCAGAATACCTTCATAGGCAATGGCTAAATGCTTCATTGATCATTTCATAATAGGATTTTATCCTCTCAATGGCAATTCATAAATGAACCATGCAGGATTTTCCAGCCTCCTGAACCGGGGGAGTCAGGCCGGGATCAGCGTCAAAAACAGCTTTGTTGCCATCACTCCCATAATCAAGGCGATCAGACCGTCGAAGATCCGCCAGACCACCGGTTTTTTGAACAGCGGCGCCAGCCGTTCGGCTCCCAGACTGAGGGTAAAAAACCAGAGAAAGGACATGCTCACGGCTCCGGCGGCAAACCAGATGCGTCCCTGTCCGGGGAAACTGCTGCTGATGCTCCCCAGAAGGACGACCGTATCCAGATAGACGTGGGGATTCAGGAACGTCATGGCCAGGGTCATGAGAAATATCTGTCTTCGGGAACTGCTTTTCCCCCCCTCCGCCTCCAGACCCCTCCGGTTTGTGAAGGCCGAAACAAGACTTCTGACTCCATAATAACTCAGAAAGATTCCGCCCCCCAGAGACGCGGCATCCAGCATGAGGGGACGGCCCTGGATGATCCCGCCCAGACCGGCGGTACCGGCACTGATGAGAAGCGCATCGCTCAAAGCGCAGATCAGAGGAACCATAAGGGAGTATTCCCGTCTGATTCCCTGATTCATCACGAATGTGTTCTGGGCGCCGATGGCGATGATCAGGCTGCCCCCCGTTCCCATACCTGTCAGAAATGTTGTGATCATGGACTCATCATAATCAAATCCTGTAAATTAGTATAATTAATTATACTGCGTGTTCATAAGTTATGCTAATATTGAGGCATGCTGGATTATAACCATCTTGCCGCTCTGGATGCGGTGATTCATGAAGGGGGCTTCGAGAAGGCGGGCCGGATACTCCATATCAGTCAGTCAGCCGTGACCCAGAGAATCCACCAGCTGGAAGAGTTGAGCGGGCAGGTTCTCCTCGTCCGCAGCCAGCCGCCTGTTCCCACGGCCCAGGGTCGGAAACTGCTGGAGCACTTTAAAAAAGTCAGGCTTCTGGAAATGGAGCTGGACATGGAGGACTCGGGTGCCGGGACCGCCGAAAAACCTTTGATTTCTCTGGCTGTCAATTCCGACAGTCTGGCCACCTGGTTTGCCCCTGTCATACGGGATTTCGCCGCTGAAAATACCGGTTATCTCAAACTGATAACGGCGGATCAGGACATTACCCACCGGCTGCTGTCGGAGGGAGAGGTCATGGGGTGCATCTCCGCCTCACCGGCTCCTGTACGGGGCTGCAGAATCGAGGCCCTCGGAAAGATGGTTTACAGGGCGGTCTGCACCAGGGACTATTACGACAGGTTTTTCCCCCGGGGACTGACCAGGGAGGCCTTTGAAAAGGCGCCGAAACTGAATTTCAACAGGGATGATCTTCTTCTGGCAAAATGGGCGCAGAGACTCTTCCCCGGTGTCGACAGCTTCAGGGAGAGTCACTTTGTACCCTCATCGGAACAGTTTCCCCATCTAATTTCAGGGGGCGGAGTCTGCGGCATGATTCCGGATGACCAGTTCCGTGAGTTTGAACAAAGAAGTAATCTGCTGGATCTCAGCAGTGATCATCCTGTCGAAGTTCCCCTGTTCTGGCAGCGATGGGCCCTGGAATCCGGGGAGATCGAGCTTCTGGGGAATCTCATCAAAAGAGAAGCGGCCCGGTATCTGCTCCGATCGTAAGCTGAAGGAGCACCGGAGTCGTTTTCACATTGACCAGTAGGGTCAAAAAGCTAATAATGGTTTTATGTTGAAACGCAAAAAAAGCGATAGACTGAGCCAGAAAGAAGCTGATGCCGCCCTGCTCAGAATCCGCAAAAAATATGATGACTATATCATCACCTATATGACATCCATGGATGAGAAAAGGGCCTTTGAGGACAGGTATATCAGTGCCCTGCATGCGCGGGTGGATCTGACCCGTTTCATCAATGATGAAATCGGCTATCTTCAGACTCTGATTCAGAGGGGAGAGGATGAAAAAGCCCGGCAGGCCGTTCCGGTCAAGGCAGCGCCTGTCCTGAAAAAGGGGTTTGCCGACAAAATCCTGGAGGAGAATGAGAGGAAGATCAAAGGCTATCCCGAGATAGAACTTCATGAGGATGCGTCTCTGGAGGTCAGAAAGCTCTACGGCGCCCTGCGGGAACTGGATCTGAAATACTGGAACATCCTGTCCGAATTTATCCGGAAGGTCCACTCTTCAACAGTCAGCTACAATCTTGAAAACAGACTGATCAGGATGTCCACCGTCAGCGGCGACTCGGTTCCTCCCGAGCTGGACCGTTATCTGTTTCTCCTGAAACAGAAGGGAAAATACTCGGATGAACTCTTCCGGGAGTCGCAGGAGTGTATCAAGAGGGCGTCTTTTTTTCTTCATGAACTGAGGCATATCCTTCTGGAGTGTCAGGATCGAGGATTAATGGACGAAAAAGTTGAAATCGGTTATAAATATGTTGAGAATATAATAAGTGATTTTAGATTAAAGGATTTAAAAAGAATTTAAGGACGTTGTACTCAACCTGGATTCTTCTTTCATTCACTGGGACATACGGTCCCCCATTTATTATTACGGTCCTGGTATGGACGAAGACCCCCGGGTTTATAAGGAGATTTTTCTATGTCTGAAGTAATACTTACAGATGATACCTTCGAACAGGAAGTTCTGAAAGCGGATGTTCCTGTTCTGATCGATTTCTGGGCGGAGTGGTGCGTACCCTGTAAAATGCTCAGTCCCCTTGTTGCCGAAATCGCAGAAGAGTTCAGCGGCAAGATCAAGGTCTGCAAAGCCAATGTGGACGATGCGCCCCAGTCTTCAGGCCGGTATAATATTCAGAGTATTCCTACGCTGATGGTTTTCAACAAGGGTGAAATCGTCAAACAGAATGTAGGTGTGATTCCCAGAGACTCTATAGAGGGAATGTTTAAAGATCTTCTCTGATTTCCGCTTCTTCAGGGAGCATACACATCATCCGTGTTGATGCTCCCGAAACTCTTTTCGCTTGTGGGAACTGTGTGCCAGTCCCGGTTCGTGTCTGAATCTCCCGATGCGCTGTCCCTGCAGAGCGATCTCGTAGCCGTTGTATATCCCGAATAAACCGCCTCAGACGGATCGAGAGCTTCGCTGCTGAATTTCCATCCCCCCTCCCTGTAGAGGTCTCCCACGGGATCGAATGTCCGGCTCGTCCACCCCAGATAGTCATCCTCAGGGTCTGCTTCTCTGTCGCTGTAGACCATGCCGTCCAGGAGAGTTCCCCCGGGAGTGTCGTACAGGGTCAGAACACCGTTCGCTCCCGACAGGCCCTGATCCTCAGGCAGCCAGATATCCCAGGCCGTATCGGAACTGAGCTTTCCATCTGACGTAGTTTTATCCGTCGTTTCGGAGATCTCATTATCCAGGTATTCTCTGCGGCAGTGGATGATCAGAAAATCTCCCGCTCCAACCGTCAGTGAAGGAAGAATGTAGCGGAAGTCATAATAGTGTCTCGTTCCGTAATAGAGACAGATCCCCGCCGTGTTCCCTCCTTCGGGGAAGTAGAGTTCGATACAGTCCGGGTTGTTGTCCGAACCTTCGGGGTTCAGTTCATTGATTAATGTTCCGGGAACATCGGGATTCCACCCCCAGACGGGGAGTACGAACCGGCAGCTGTTGCCGCACAGATCCTCGACCGTCAGAGCGGCTCTGTACTCACGCCCGGGGATGAGAGGTGAGAGAGGTTTGAGAACCAGAGAAAAATCCTCCACCACTTCCAGCGCCGCCCTGTCACCCGAATCCAGTGTAATTGTTTCGTTTTCGGGTCTGACTGTCTCATCGAAAACCAGCATGACTTCCGGACCGCCGGTCGGACGGAGTTCCAGAAAGCGGGGCGGAGTGAGATCCGGTTCCATGAACTGGTCGATGCTCTCCTGCAGGGAGCAGGATGACGGCAGGATGCCGAGGCCGAGATTTATAAGAACCAAGGCGGTTTCGAGGCGTAATTTCATTTCAGAGCCCTCCCCGGGAAGATCAACATCAGGGAACTCTCCAGTGATTCAAAAATCTCATCATGAGGAGAGGAAAAGCGCCGATAAATATAACATGAGAAAAGGTATAGCTGTTTTATTGTTCATGTTTGCCGCCGCCATGGCTCTTTCCTCCCAGGAGCTCGCCATCGAGCCGGGGGATGTCTATATAGATATGAAAGAGGGGGAGGGATTTCATCTCTGGATCAGACAGAAACCGGGGATGAACTCGGTTATGCTGACCGAATCAACGGCTGACCCGGAGAAACTGAGAGATTCTTTTGCTCTGAGAGCCTACGAATACAATGAATTCAACGGTGATGAACCGCGGATGCTGGACGGCGAACTTCTGCCCAGAGACAGGGGTCTGTACTTTCTGATCGACTCCAGTCCCGTCTATAACGAAATACTGGACGGTCAGGCTTTTGACATCTTCGTACCCCTCAGCCTTACCTACGGGTATCCCTGGAGCCGGGAGGGACAGCTGGAAATCCGGCAGGGAACCTGGCTCAATATCAGAGCATTCTCAACGTCTTACGCCGATTATTCGGGAATCTATAAAGACAATCCCTTCATCCTGTCCTCCCGGATCAAAGAGCTTCCTCCGGCGATCATACCCGAGGTGGCTGACAAGGAACTGGAAGATATCATGGAGGAAGCCGCCCTGATGACGGGGGGAGAATTCATCCGGGCTGATGACGGAGATGACGCCGTCGACAAAATCGGACGGATCATTACATCCGTGGAGGGCGGCAGCATCGATGTTGTTCTGGTCGTCGACACAACCATCAGTATGAAGAACGACATCAACTTTATCCAGAAGAAACTGGTTCCCCTCGTTAAAACCCACATCGAAGGCTTCGACTCCTTCAGGATCGGCATCGTTCTGTACCGTGACTATAAAGAGGCCTATCTGACGAAGGAAATCCCCTTCGAAACCGATCTGGACAGGGTTCAGTGGCAGCTGGACAGAATCAACGTTTCCGGCGGACGGGACATTCCCGAAGCCGTCTATGAGGGAATCTTCAGCGGAATTTCCAGCTACAAGTGGACCGCCGACCGGAGGATCATCATTCAGGTGGGGGATGCTCCGCCCCATGATGAACCCAAGGGCGAGATCACCAAAGATATGGTCTACAGGGAGGCAGCCGAGCTCGGCATCTCC
>QKJO01000236.1 GCA_003249275.1 Spirochaetaceae bacterium | reverse complement strand
TGAAATATGTGGATGTGGTCATCGGCAATGAGGAAGATGCCCAGGATGTGCTGGGGATTAAAGCTGGCAACAGCAACGCGGATACCGGTCATCTCGATATAGAACGGTATCCCGATGTAGCCCGGCAGATCCATGCCCAGTTTCCCCAGGTCAGTTACATCGCCATTACCTTAAGAGAAAGCATCAGTGCGGATCACAATAACTGGGGAGCCATGCTATACTGTTGTTCCGACGGATCGTCCTTCTTTGCACCCGCAGCCGATGGAGTGTACACTCCCTATGAGATCAGGAATATCGTCGACCGGCTCGGCGGAGGGGACTCTTTTTCAGCCGGACTGATTTTCGGATTGAGCGGAGAATTCAAAGATGCCCCGAGGGATGCCCTGGAATTTGCTGTCGCCGCTTCCTGTCTGTGTCACTCCATCGAGGGAGACTTCAATTACTCCTCCTGCGAAGAGGTCATGGCGCTTAAAAACGGCAGTGCCACTGGACGGGTCAAACGATAGAAGGAGACTCTTAAGAGGGAGTGATCATTGGTCGGCAGCTGTAAAAATGTTATGACAGACATTCACTGTTCAAGCGGAATGTCGGGGGTGCGGTTCCCTTGAAACTCGTCAGAAAAATTATCTCAACCTCTCTGATCAGCTCCCTTGTTTTCATCATCCTCTTTTCATTGACCGTGGCCATCGCCACGGTCATGCTTCGTCTCAAGGAGTTGTCCTACCAGACCGTCAAGGTCCTGTCCGACTGGAATACCCTGGACAGGGTGACCAATGATGTTCTGTACTACCGTCTCGATTCCCTGTCCCGTCTTTCGGTGCTGGAATCCAGCTGGCTGGATGCCAGCCGGGAATTGAGCAACTCCTTTATGGTTCTCAGGAATAACCGGCTTCTTCATATCCTTCCCGATCATATCTCCGGAACCATGGAGGAAGCCTGGTATCTCTGGCAGTTCTCCAATGCCAAACTGGAAGCGGGGCAGCGGATCTTCAACGATATACTGAACAATCATGAAAAGGGAGCCCTTCATCTCATCGAAATCGACAGGATCACCTTTTACGAAAAACTGCTTTACCTGACCGCCGGGGAAGACTCATACGAAAATACCCTGATCTATAGAAATTTCATGGCCCATATGTATGTGCTCGACATTACAGGGGAGAGTTTTTCAAGACTGCTGCAGAAGATCAATGAAGATATCCCCGATGAGATCAATGATTACATTTACGCCCTTCTGGTCTCGGTGGGCGGAATTCTTGTTCTGATGATCCTTTTCTCCCTCTATTCGGCCCGGAAGGTCACAAAACCCATCCTTCAGATGGCGGCGGCGGTACAGAGAATGGGGGAGAGGGACTATCCTCTGAATCTAGATACCAGCGACGGAGCGGCACAGGGGGATGAGATCAGGGTGATTCAGGAGGGATTCAACCGGATGGCTGAAAGGATCCATGCCCTCTATGATGAGTCTCTAAGCAAGGAACGGGAAAAAAGAAGAGCCCAGTTCCGGGCCCTTCAGTACCAGATCAACCCCCACTTCCTCTACAATACCCTGGGGGCCCTCCGTATGAAAGCGGCCATGACGGGCAATGAGGAGCTGGCAGGAAACCTCCTCTCCCTCAGCCGGCTCCTGAGGAGCACCATTTCCAAAAGCGACAGTTTCATCCTCCTCTCCGAGGAGATCAAGATCATGAGAGACTACCTCGAAGTCATCCAGGTCCGCTATAAAAACAGATTGTCTCCCCGATTCTCGGTGGAAGATGATGTCCTTGACCACTACGTCCCGGCCCTGATCCTTCAGCCACTTCTTGAAAACGCGGTCCTCCATGGTCTGAGCGCCCGGCTGAATCGTTCCGAGAATGATGCGGTCCTGGAAATAGGGGGTTGGAGAGAGGGTGACACTCTGTTATTAAGTGTCACTGATAACGGCTGCGGCATGAGTGAGGATCAGATCGCCTGGCTCTTTCATAAGACGGAAGCGGGAACGGAAAAATCTACCGCCCATATCGGCCTCTCCAACATCAGGGACCGTCTGGTTCTGCTCTTCGGAGAGGCAGCGGATATAAGTGTCGAATCGGTTGTGGGTTAGGGACTCAAGGTCCTTATAAAACTTCCTGTACTGTCGGGGGAGAATGATGCAGAAGCTTTTAATCGTTGACGACGAACCCCTGTTCAGGGAGGGGCTGATCAATACCATCGACTGGTCATCCCTGGGAATTGAAGTGGCGGGAGAAGCCTTCAATGGAAAGGAGGCCCTGACATTTCTCATCGAATCCCCTGTGGATCTGGTATTGACAGATATCAGAATGCCCGAAATGGACGGGCTCGAATTCATCCGGAGGGCGGCGGAAATCTATCCAGGTCTCTGCTTCATCGTTCTTAGCGCCTATGATGATTTTCATCAGGTAAAACAGGCCTTTCAGTTGGGAATCGTCGATTATATCCTCAAATCGGAGATCAATACCGCCGAGCTGGGGGATATCGTCAGAAGACAGCGGCACAGGATTCCGGTTCTTCCGGGAGACCGGACCTCCCTGACTTCAGCCTTTGCGGACCAGGGCCGCACTCTGTTTCTGCAGCAGATCCTCAAAAACAGTATTGAACGGAGACTGGCGTGGACGGATATGCCCGATCTGCCCGAAATCACAGGAACCGGCGGTCATGCTCCCGTGTGTATGGCTGTCATCACTCTGCGCAGAACCCTGTCACGGGAGACTCCGGAGGCAATCGGCAGGGAAATGAATGATGCCTTGACCCGGATTGAAGCATTTCTGACTTCCAGGGAGGACTGGATCCACTACCGGGATATGCAGCAGTTTGTCCTCATCCGCAGAATCAGGGAAAACAGGTCCGACCCGGGGGACTGGCAGAGCTTCGGACGTACGACCGAGGATCTGAGACGCGAAATCGGGGTCCTGTTGTCTCAGACCTTTCCGAAAATGTCGGTCTGTGCCGGATTTGCCGACCCCGAGAGTCACGAATCCCTTTGGCGGAAGAAAATGGAGGCGGAGCAATCCTGTTCCTACTCTTTTTTCCGCGGACCGGACAGGACAATTGCTTCGGTACACTACAGGAGGAGTCTGGATTACCCCGCTGTGATTCCGGAAGCACAGTTCCGTGCATTCAGTCAGCTTTTTGAAAAACGGGACTGGAACGGTCTTAGACGCGAAATACCTGCTTTTCAGCTCCTTCCTCTGCGGTGCAGGGGAGCGGATCTTGACGAAGCTGAAAATCTATTCCGCCGTTACTACTACTTTTTGAATACTCTTACAGGCAGGTTGGGCATGGCTGGCTGCCCCGAGATCCTTGAGGCCCTTGAAAGGTTCAAAAGTCTGGAAGCATCAAAAGCCGTCCTTGAAGAGTACAACGGCTGGCTGAGGGAGGTGCTCCTTTTGATCTGCGCCAAGGGGGAGAACAGGTTTAAAATCAGTCATCGGGTCATCGACTTTCTGGAGAAAAACTATGCCAGGGACGTGTCCCTGGCCACAGTCGCCGATGCACTGGAACTGAATTCCAGTTATGTCAGCAGGATCTTCTCCCGGGAGACAGGCAGCGGTTTCAATCACTATCTGCTGCAATTCAGAATCGGCAAAGCCATAGAACTGATGGAACAGTCCCCCGACAAGATGTATGAAATCGCCGAGAAGGTCGGGTTCGCCAACCCTGAATCCTTCTGCCGGGGGTTTAAAAAGATTACGGGCGTCAGTCCAGGCAAATATTGTCAAAAAAAGTAAAAAACGATCATAGAGGAAATCTGAAATCCCCTCTTACAATGGTTTAAGCAAAAGGAAGTCTTTGTGAAGAACAAACTGATCCCGGCCGTTCTGATCCTGATGATTCAGATCGTTCCTGTGTTTCCGGCTGGTAAGGGAGACCCCCGTCCGGAACATGCCGAGCCCCTGACGATCATTGTACCCTTTGCGGAGAAGGGGGGCACCGATGCGGTGGCCAGGATTCTGGCTCCCTCTCTGGAGAAACAGTTGGGCCGAAAAGTTCAGGTGGTGAACAGGGTGGGCGGTTCCGGAGCCATCGGAATGATTGCCGGAGCAGCCTCAGTGCCTGACGGGAATACGATGACCATGATCACGAGAGAAGTCGTTTCCCTCTCAGCCATGGGACTCGCCCAGATCACTAGGAGTGATTTCCGGTTGCTGGGGCTGGTGAATCAGGAACCCGCTGTTCTGGTGGTGGCTTCGGACTCTCCTTTTCTGACCCTGGACGATCTGATCGGCGAAGCGAGAGATAAAAGGGGAAAGATCCGGTTTGCAAGTGCGGCAAAGCCCCACTTTTACATACTGGAGTTTGAAGACAGAGAGGACATACTCTTCAATAAGATACCCTATAACGGAGCGGCCCAGGCTCTGCCGGCGGTGATGGAAGGGCAGGCTGAGTTCACACTGGCAAATCCCGGAGAACTGATGCCCTATCTGAAAGCCGGAAAGATACGGGCCCTGGGTATTATGGATGACAAACGGTGTACGGGCCTGCCGGATGTTCCGACATTTTCAGAGCTGGGGCTCCCTATCCAGTCCTATACCTGGCGCGGGCTGGCTGTTCCGGCGGGTACGTCCGGAGAGATCTGCGATGAGTTGGAGTCGGTTGTGGAAAAAGCCTGCCTGGACCCCGAGTTCCTCGGGAAAATGGAGAAGGCGGCCTATACGCTGAAGTATATGAATGCCCTTGATTTTTCGGCTTTCATCGCCAGGGATGAAGAAGCCATCAGAACCATCCTCAGCAGGATGAGAGCTTTTGAATAGTTTTGTAATTTGAGATCCGACGGATCTTTAAAATAATAAGGAGTAAGTTGAAAAATGAACAAAAAGAGTTTATTAGCAGCGCTTGTACTGTTGCTGGCATCGGTTATGGCTTTCGCGAACGGTCAGGAAGAGAAGGGTATTTCTTTTCCCGATAAGGATATCACAGCCATCTGTCCCTGGTCTGCCGGCGGCGGTACGGATACGATTCTGAGAGCCCTGGCCAAGGAATCCGAACCCTTTCTGGGCAAAGGTATTACCGTTACGAATAAAACAGGCGGCGGCGGCGCCGTCGGACACGGAGCCGGTATCAGCGCCAAACCCGACGGTTATACTGTGACCATGGTCACCTTCGAGATTCTCTCTCTTCCTCCCCAGGGCCTTGTTCCCTTCACATACAAGGATTATGACATGCTGATGAGGGTCAACATGGACCCCGCCGCTCTGACCGTCCCCGTGGATGCTCCCTACAACACAGTAGCCGAGTTCATCGCCTACGCCAAAGCCCACCCCGGTGAAATCAACATCGGACACTCCGGCCCCGGTTCCGTATGGCAGATCGCCGGCGGCATCATGGCCGAAAAAGCCGGAATCGATGTGAAATTCGTACCCTATGACGGAGCAGCTCCTGCCGTTACCGCCCTGGTAGGAAAACATATTCAGGCCGTCAGCGTCAGCCCTGCTGAAGTTCAGGGTCAGATCGAAGCCGGCGCTCTGAAAATGCTGGGCGTTATGAGCGCCGAAAGAACAGCCATTTTCCCCGATGTACCCACTATGAAGGAATCCGGTCTGGATGTTGTATTCGGTACCTGGAGAGGACTGGGAGTTCCCAAGGGAACACCGGACGAAGTGAAAGCCATCCTCTCCGATGCCTTCAAGAAGGGAATGGAGAGCGAAAGTTTTCAGCAGTTCGCCAAGAATACAGGACTGGGTCTTGCCTACATGCCCGGAAAAGAGTTTGAAGCTGAACTTGCCGTTGCATCGGAAGATGTTGCCAAGGTTATGAAAAATCTCGGTCTGGCAAAATAAGAGTACCTCGACCCGAGGGTCGAAGTATTCTTGTTCGTCAGGGTCGCCGCCACCGGCGGCATAATTCCAGATATATCCCGAGGCCCGGCCTCGGGTTATCCACCCCTGTTCCGAATAAGCAGATATCCTCCGGAGCTCCGGCTCCGGAGACAAGGAGTCCCGTTTTGAAAAGAGTAAATATTCTCTTTGGTCTGATCGGATTGCTGATCGGACTTTTTGTATTTATGGCAACCCGGTCTTTTCCTTCCGATCAGATCATGAATGTTGGACCGGCTTATTTTCCCAGGATTCTGGCAGTTGGTCTTATGATTTTCAGCGGTGTTCTGGTCATCGTAAACCTGATGAATAAACAGGCCGTCGAGGGAGAGGAATCGTCCCTGTTTGATCTGAAGGATACGGGTATACAGCGAGCCGTGGTAGCCCTGGCGTCGACGATCCTCTACGGCATCGGAATGAATTTTCTGGGATTCATCATCATGACGATCCTCTTTCTGCTGTTCATGATGTACCTGATGAAACTTCGAAAATGG
>QKJO01000164.1 GCA_003249275.1 Spirochaetaceae bacterium | reverse complement strand
TGAATCGTGACAAATGTCCCGGTACCGGTACCATTTTGTGATATTTGTCTGTATCTGATTACACCCGGGGATGTCAGAATAAACAAAATCAATCACGGCTCAATAAGACCAGCCGGTCTTAATAGAGTAACTGTCAAGGCTGTGAAGCAGCTTTGATCACAGGAGGAAAATGTAATGAAAAGAGGTTTGATTCTTTGTCTGTCAGCCATGTTGCTGCTGGTCACATTTCAAAGCTTTGCCGCCGGTTCTCAGGAAAGCAGTTCCGGAGGTGCGCAGAAACTGACCATTTGGTGCTGGGACCCGAATTTCAACGGCTATTCCATGAAACAGGCTGCTGACGTTTATACGGCCATGCACCCCAATGTGACCATCGAAATCGTCGATATTCCCGAGAACATCGAAGGAAAAATTGAGGCGGGACTTCAGGCCGGAGGAGCCGGACTTCCCGACATCTCCCTCTTCCAGGATTACATAATTGAAAAATTCATTCAGAACTACCCCGGTTCATTTGTTGACCTGAAAGCGGCAGGCATCGATTACAGCCAGTTCGCCCAGTACAAGGTCGCTCCCATGACCGAAGGCAGCAAAGTCTACGGCATCCCCTTCGATACCGGTTCAACAGGTCTCTTCCTCAGAACTGACATGATCAGGGACGCCGGTCTGAATCCCGACGACTACATGAAAGCCATGACCTGGTCTGAAGTGATTAAACTGGCCGAAACCGTCAAAGCCAAGACGGGAAAAGCACTGATTGCCTACGACAACACCTCTTTCGACACCCTCAGAATCATGGTTCAGTCTACAGGAACCCAGTTCTTCAACAAAGACGGCAGCGTCAACTACAACACTCCCGCGGTGAAAAAGTCCATCGGCTATCTGAAAGAGATGAACGACAAGGGACTTCTCTACATGGCTGAAGGCTGGAACAACTGGATCGCCGCCTTCAACAACGGCGAATCAGCCGGACTGATTCAGGCTCTGTGGATCATCGGAACTCTGAAAACCAAACCCGAAAACGCAGGCAAATGGATGGTCGTTCCCACACCCAGCGTGGAAGGCGTCTCCGGAGCCCAGAATGCCAGCAACAACGGCGGTTCCTCCTGGTATGTCATGGCCTCCTCAAAGAAAAAGGACCTGGCTATCGACTTCCTGAAATCAACATGGGCCGGAACTTCTCCCGAAGCTCTCGGTTTTTACAACACCATCCTGAAGGGCGCCGGTGCTATGGGAACATTCCTGCCCAGCCGCTCCGGTTCCAACTACACCGCCAATGATGAGTTCTTCTACAAAAACCAGGCTGTGTACAAAGACTTCTCCGCCTGGATGGAAAAGGTTCCCGTCATGTACTACACACCCAACTATGTCACTATGAGAACCGCCATCAACAACGCCATGCAGAATATGTATGCCGGAAATATCAAGAATGTTGATGACGTGATCAAAGCTGCCGAAGCCGAATACAAACAGGTTACCGGCGGAAATTGATTTTTGGTCCCTGTCCGTTCCGTCCCGACCGGATGGAACGGATATTTTCCAAGCCAGTTTCTTTCACTAATAATTGAGGATTTTCCATGTACAAACAATCAAGTTTCCACCGTTATCTGAACAGGACCGGTTGGAGATTCATTACTCCTGCACTTATATTTTACGGGGTATTCATGCTCTATCCCATTCTCTCGTCCCTTCTTCTGGTTACCCAGAAGTGGAAAGGTATGAGCCGTGAATTTGTGGGGCTTGGAAATTTCGTCCGCATGGCCCAGGACCAGATCTTCTGGAAGGCACTTGGCCACAATTTTATGTTCATGCTGATCCAGATCCCCCTGATGGTCTTTCTGGCCATGATCATCGCCGTTATTCTGCATCACGGGATCAAAAAATTCAGGGGCATTTTCAGAACCGTCTACTTTCTGCCCTGCGTCACCTCCCTGGTCGCCTATTCGGTTCTGTTCCGGATTCTTCTCCAGTCCAACGGACTGCTGAACAACTTCCTTCTGAGTTCCAAACTCATTGCCGATCCCATTGGATGGCTCAACGATCCCTTCTGGGCCAAGATCACCATCATCATCGCCCTTACCTGGCGGTGGACCGGATATAATATGGTATTCTTTCTGGTGGGACTCCAGAACATTGACAGTGAAATTTACGAAGCTGCCGAGGTGGACGGTGCGTCCAAGGTCAGGCAGTTTCTCTCCATAACCCTGCCCCTGCTGATACCGGTCATCCTCTTCTCCATGGTCACCTCCACAAACGGAACCATGCAGCTCTTCGACGAGCCCAATATACTGACCTTCGAGGGAGGTCCCGCCAACGGAACCATGACGGTGGCCCTCTATATCTACAGACAGGCCTTTGTGCTTAACTCGGATTTCGGTTACGCCTCGGCCCTCTCCTACGTGATGGTTCTGGTCGCCGGTGTCCTGGCCTTTATTCAGATCAAAGTTCTTAAGGAGAGAAACTGATGACCGTTGTAAACAGAAAATTCTCCCTCAGCCGTACCGTTCTTCTGACCCTCTTCGGTCTGGGTGCCTTTCTCTCCCTTTTCCCCTTCTTCTGGATGCTCATCGGAACCACCCAGAATCCCAATGATGTGGTGACCGGCAGTCTTGTACCCGGCAACCAGTTCGGCATCAACTGGGAGAAGATCAACAGCACCTACAACATCCTGGTTTTCTTTCTGAACTCCTTCAAGATCGCACTGGTCACGGTTCTGTGCGGTATCCTGGTCAACAGTCTGGCGGCTTTCGGATTTGAAAAGTACCCGTCCAAGGTGAGGGACCGTGTCTTCGGCATCCTTCTTCTTTCCCTTATAATCCCCCAGATGGCCATCGTCATCCCCATGTTCAAACAGATTGCCCGGATGGGCCTGCTGAATACCCATACAGCCATCATCCTGCCTTCGGTCATGTCGGTATTCATCATCTTCTTTCTGAGACAGAATTTTAAGATGTTCCCCACCGAGATCATGGAAGCCGCCCGGGTGGACGGAGCCGGAGAGAGCCGGATCTTCTTTTCCATCGTCGTTCCCACCATGAAAGCCACCTTCGCGTCAGCCAGCATCTATATGTTTCTCCTCCAGTGGAACAGCTACCTCTGGCCCCTGATGACCATCCTGTCGGATGAGATGAAGACCCTGCCCATTGCCATGAGTTCGGTTATGCGGGCCTATACAATCGAGTACGGAGGACTGATGATCCTCGTCTGCATCTCCACCTTTCCCATCCTGATCCTCTTTCTCGCCATGCAGAGGCAGTTCGTACAGGGTTTGATGGGATCAATAAAATAAGAGCCTGAGAGGTTGTTATGGAACAGAAATGGACGATCAAAGACAGACTCCTTCACGGAGGGGACTACAATCCCGACCAGTGGCTGAACAGGCCGGATATCCTTAAGGCGGATATCGAACTGATGAAGAAGGCCCGTATCTCCGTTGTTTCACTGGGGATTTTCGCCTGGAGCGCCCTGGAACCGGCGGAGGGAGAGTTTCAATTCGACTGGATGGATGGAGTCATCGCGAACCTTCACAAGGCGGGGATTTCCGTCTTTCTGGCCACTCCGTCGGGAGCCAGACCCGTCTGGATGGCGGCAAAGTATCCTGAAGTACTGAGGGTGAACAGCTCGGGACACCGGAACCTCTTCGGTACCAGGCATAATCACTGCTTCTCCTCACCCGTTTACAGAGAAAAGGTCAGGATCATCAACACAGCACTGGCAAAGAGGTATAAGGACCATCCCGCCGTGATCCTGTGGCATATCTCCAACGAGTACAGCGGAGACTGCCACTGCGACCTCTGTCAGGCGAATTTCAGATCCTGGCTTAAAAACCGGTACGGAACCATCGCAAACCTCAACAACGCCTGGTGGAACAGCTTCTGGTCCCACACGATTTGCGACTGGAGCGAGATACACTCTCCCGTTCCTCACGGCGAGATCTCGGTTCACGGGCTGAATATCGACTGGAAACGGTTCACCACCGATATGACCGTGGACTTTATGAACCATGAGGTTAAAGCGCTTCGGGATGCAGGCTCCGACCTGCCGGTGACCACAAACATGATGATGACTCTGGAAGATGCAAAGCATGATCCCGGACTGGATTACTGGAAATTCAGAGACTCCCAGACCTATGCCTCCTGGGACTCCTACCCCGCCTGGCACATGCCCGGCCACAAGGTGTTTATTCCGGGAGAGGTTCCCGACGCTCCTGCCGATGATTACAGGAGAGCCTCGGAAGTATCCTTCCAGCATGATATCTACAGAAACCTCCAGAACAAACCCTTTCTCCTGATGGAGAGTACCCCCTCCAGGGTCAACTGGCAGAGCATCTCCAAGAACAAAAAAGAGGGAATGAACACCCTGGCCAGTCTTCAGGCCGTCGCCCACGGGGCTAACTCGGTCCAGTACTTCCAGTGGCGTCAGGGCCGGGGCAGTTTTGAGAAATTCCACGGCGCCGTCGTTGACCAGAGCGGCAGGGACGACACCGCCGTCTTCCGCCGGGTATCCGAGCTGGGAGAAATACTTGTCAAGCTGAAGGATACGGCCGCCGCCGACTACAAGGCCAGGGTAGCCCTGATCTTCAGCTGGGAGAACCGCTGGGCATTCGACGACAGCATGGGACCCATCAACAGCAGCCGGAAAGCCTACATCGAAACACTGAGAAAGCACTACTACTGCCTCTGGCATTCAGGGATTCCCGTGGATGTTATATCAGGCGAAGGAGAACTCAAAGGCTACGATCTGGTGATTGCCCCCATGCTCTATTCCTTCCCCCATTCTCTGGGTGAAAAACTCAGAAAATATGTCCACGGGGGAGGAGCTCTCCTGACCACCTACTATACAGGATATGCGGATGAATCGGATCTCTGTTTTGACGGGGGAAGTCCGGGGCCGCTGAAGGATGTCCTGGGCATCAGGATCGAAGACATCGATGTCCTGCACAAGTATGAAAAAATCCATATCCGTATGGAAGACGACTACCCGGTACAGGACTACTTTGAGATCATACACCCCGAGACGGCCCAGATTCTGGCCCGGTTCAAGGGCGGCGATGCGGACGGCCTTCCGGGAATCACTGTAAACAACTTTGGAAAGGGAATGGCCTACCATCTGGGAGGACGTCTGGACACGGAAAGTCTCCTGGCCTTCTATCAGACCCTCCTGAGCGACAGAGATATCAGGGGCAACAGCGAACTGGTATCGGAGAAGTCCGAAGCCGTCAATATTCAGATCAGAACCGGAGAGATGGCTCAGTATATTTTCGTTATGAATTTCTGCGGAAAGGAAGGATTTTTCAGAGCTGCTGCGGAGCTGGAAGACTGCCTCTCTGAAACGGGTGAATCAGGAAGAGAATGGATTCTCCCGCCCTACGGCGTCAGGGTCCTGAAAAGAAGTCTGTAAAAGCATTATAAGAACAAAAAACCGGGGAACTTCCCCGGTTTTTTTATGCTCTGACTGAATCAGGACTGTGCGGGAACAACCACAGGATTGTCCTCTTCCTCAGTGGCCCAGTCGGGAAGGACGATCTTTGCCTTGGATCTGAGGTCTTCGATATAGGCCATGGAGTCGGCTTCATAGGACTGCTGATCCAGCTGCTGTTTGATCATATCCTTCACATCCTCATAGGGAGTATAGGACTCTTCATTCTTATCCGTTATAAGAATCAGGTGATAACCGAACTGGGAAAGAACGGGCTCTCCGACAACGCCGATTTCCTGACTGAAGGCAGCCTCTTCAAACTCGGGCACGGTCTGTCCCCGGCTGATGGCACCCAGAATACCGCGGTTGGCCTTGGTGGGCCCTTCGGAGTAGGCGGCAGCGGCATCACCGAAGTCCATTCCGTTTTTAATCTTATCGTGAATGTCGGAAATTTTTACAAGAGCCTGGGCTTCCGTCTGCTCGTCGTTGACCAGCACGAGGATATGGCTGGCTTCAACCGACTCGGGAACGATGAAGTAGGTGTTCATATTGTCATCATAGAACTGCCTGATCTCTTCTTCCGTTGTTGAGATCTTGTCCGATACTTCCTTTTCAAACAGTGTCTGGAGGATGGACTGCCATTCCAGTTCCTGAGTAAGGCTTTCTTCGGTAAATCCGTTAGCCGTCAGACTTGTGTTGAACTCCTCTTCCGAGGGGAACTGCTTTTTAAAACCGTCGATCTGGGCCAGAACGCCCTCGGTATCGGCTTCGATCTTCAGTTTGTCCGCCTGTTCAAGGAGAAGCTGTTTTACAACCATCGAATCCAGCAGGCGGGGTTTGATCATGTCGAGATCCGCATCCGTGAGGAGCTGTCCCTGAGCTTCATATTGTTTTTTGAAGGCTTCGATCTCTCTGTCGAATTCCGCCTGGGGAATATCT
>QKJO01000088.1 GCA_003249275.1 Spirochaetaceae bacterium | reverse complement strand
TCCCTCCGGTTGGGGCTTTTTATAGGATTTTCCGTGGCTTCAACACTTCGATACATGCTGATCCTGCTCATTCCGGCTGCGTCAGCCTTTCCTCTATCCGCCCTGGATTTCAATTCCGACCTGCCCCGCGAACAGCTTGTTCAGGAACTCCTGAATGACATGACCGACGATGAAATTCTTGGTCAGGTCATGATGCTCGGATATATGGGCGAAACGGCTTCTCCGGTCATAATGGATTGGATCACAGAAAAAAAGATCGGGGGTATCAAGATATTCGGCTGGAATGCCAACGATCTGACCGTTCTGGCCGAAACGATCGGAACCATGCAGCAGGGGGCTCTCGGGACCAGGCATAAAATCCCTCTCATCATTGCCACCGACCAGGAGGGAGGTTGGGTCCGCCACATCAAGGGAGAAACATCCATCACGCCTGGAAATCTTGCCCTGGGAGCCTCTGGAATTCCCTATGATTCCTACATGACAGGCCTGTATATCGGCAGGGAACTGAGGCGTCTGGGCATCAACATGAACTTTGCCCCGACCGTGGATGTCTATTTGAATCCTCTGGCAGACGTGATCGGGCCGCGGGCCTTTTCCCAGGACCCGGTAAAGACGGGGACCCTGGGGACAGCATTTTTCAAGGGGATGGAAGAAGCCGGAGTCATCAGCACGGCCAAGCACTTCCCCGGACATGGAAATGCGGATGAAGACTCACACGGAACCCTTCCTGTGATTCCTTCGGATCTCAATTTCATAGAGAGTCATGACCTTGTTCCCTATAAAATGATGATCAAGGAAGGCCTGTCAGCCATCATGGTCGGTCATCTGGCCTTTCCTGCCGTTACCGGCGATATGAAACCTGCCTCACTCTGCTCCCTTTTTCTCAACGACATCCTCAGAAAAGAGATGAACTATCAGGGTCTGGTGATCACTGACGATCTGATCATGCAGGGAGCTCAGTTTCAGAATCTCAGTCTCCCTGAAATCTGCGAAATGTCCCTGCGGGCGGGAAGCGATTTTCTTCTGATAAGCAGGAACCCGGAAACCCACAAAGAGATATGGGATTACCTGCAGGATCTGATGAAAAAGGACGCCGATTTCGGCAAAAGCGTCAGGACGGCGGCATCCCGTGTCCTCAGCGTCAAGGCAGACTATTTGAAGCGGCCGGATCATGTTCCTTTTATCCCCCGTGTAGAGGGAATTGCTGAAGATATTCCGGGAGAGGACAGCAGGGAGTTCTTTTTTGCCCAGGCGGTGAGGAGCACAACCCTCATCAGACAAACCTCCATCCCCATCAAGCCCGATTCCCGTATACTCTCGTTCGGTCTCTATTCCGATTTCAGACGGATGGGCGATACAATGTTCCGGGGAGACAGCCTGAGAATCCCCTACTCCTTCAATACGGCCGAAAAGTGGGAAGTCATCAACTCTCTGAACAGTATTGAAAAGGATTATGACTATATCATTTTCAATCTTTCAAGGTATCAGGACTTGAGAATTTTGCAGGAACTCTCCCATCTTTCCGAAAAGATTATCGTTCTTTCCACCCTGACTCCCGTCTATTTGAATGAAGTTCCCTGGGTCAAGGACGCCGTCGCGGTCTATGGAACGGGTAACGACTCCTATCAGGCAGGGATGGCAGCCATCAGAGGCGATTTCCATCCTACCGGAAAACTGCCGGTTGATTTTTTACAGGAAGATTCAGATCAATAAATCATTTTGATGATATGATGATCCCAACGGAGGCTCTTGAGTATGAAGGTTCTGATGATGACAAGCGAAGCTGTTCCCTTTGCAAAATCCGGGGGACTGGCGGATATGGTCAGCGCCCTGTCATTAGCTCTGAAGAACCTGGACTGCGACGTGAGAATCCTGATGCCCCTGTATGACTCCATCGATGGCTCAGGTTTCAGATCTCTGGGTGCAGTGAGTGTGAATATGACTCACAGATCGGAAGAGGCGGAGATCCTTGAATCCTCTCTGGATGACTCCGGAATTCCGGTCTATTTTCTGAAAAGCAGCAAATATTTCTCCAGAAAAGGGATTTACGGTCCTACGCCCTCATCCTCCTATCCGGACAATGCCCACAGATTCAGTTTTCTGAGCCGGAGTTTCATTGAGGTCTGCCGGCATCTGGAATGGATTCCCGATATCCTTCACAGCCATGACTGGCCGTCAGCTCCGGCCGCCGTCTTTCTTGCCGGGGCTCCTGAAGATTTCGGCGCGACCCGTTCCGTCTTTACTATCCACAATATGGGTTACCAGGGCACTTTCAGCAAACCTGATCTTCCCTGGATCGGTCTGAGCCTCCAGGAGGCCGATAAATACAATATGATCAAAGACGGCCAGATTAATTTTCTAAAAACCGGAATTGAAAACAATGACCGTATTACGACCGTCTCACCTTCCTACGCTCTTGAAATCCAGACGTTATCCTTCGGTCACGGTCTGGATCAGTCCCTCAGCCACAGGAAAAAAGATCTCACCGGAATTCTCAACGGAGTGGATTATGAAAGCTGGAATCCGGCGACGGATGAGCTGATTGCTCCGGACAACTATTCACTGACCGATATGTCAGGGAAAGCTCGATGCAAGGCCAGACTGCAGAAATCCATGGACCTGGAAGTAAATCCGGACCCGCCCCTCTTTGCCATGGTGACCCGTCTTGTGGAGCAGAAAGGAATTGAAGAACTCTGCCGTCCCGATTACGGTGTGCTGGAAGAGTTCTGCTCAGAAAACAAGGTGCAGATGGTGATCCTGGGAACCGGAGAACCCTGGTGTGAAGAAGAACTGATCAGGCTCGATGCCCTTCTCCCCAACCTTTCAGTAAAAATTGATTATATCGAACATCTTTCTCATCTGATTGAAGCGGGAGCCGATTTTTTTCTTATGCCGAGCCGCTATGAGCCCTGCGGTTTAAACCAGCTGTACAGCCTCAAATACGGGACCATTCCCATTGTAACCCGTACCGGCGGGCTGGCTGACTCGGTCAGGGATGCCGAAGATGCGGGAGACAGCCGTTCAACAGGCTTTGTGTTCAAAAAAGAAAGTGTTCCGATGCTGAAAAACGCTCTGAAAAGAGCTGTTGACTGCTGGTACGAGACTCCCCGTAAAATCATTGAGATGCGGCGAAGGGGAATGGCGGAAGACTTTTCATGGCCTCCCTCCGCTCAGTCCTATCTGAACATCTACAGGGAACTTTCCGGGTCCTGAATCCCGGTGAGGCCTATTTCTCTATACCCGTTCTGGCTTTGACCCCCGCCTTGTAGTAGTGTTTGATCTCCAGGATTTCACTGACTAGATCGGCGGCTTCCCTGATTTCATCGGGAGCATACCGTCCTGTCAGAACGAGTTCGACAGGTTCCGGTTTTTCACTGAAAAGCGTAAGTACATCCTCCAGCGGTACCAGATTCATTTTCAGGGCGACATTCAGTTCTTCGGCGACAACAAGTTGGTATTCCCCGGACAGGACAGCCTCACGGATCATACTGAATCCCTTCCGTGCCGCTTCAAAATCTTCATCCCGGGGCTTCTGACCGATGAATCGCGGTTCGCCGAACTGATGGATTTCCAGTTTCTGATCCGGACTCAGAATTCCTTTCATCTTTTCCAGCATTCTGATCTCACTGTAATCCCCGTTCTTGAGAAACTGACCGATAAAAACGGAGTATCCCGCACCGAGGGCCCTGAGGGTCAAACCCAGAGAGGCGGTCGTTTTTCCCTTTCCGTTACCCGTATAGACCTGAATATATGATTTCAATGTTTCCTCTCTCATCAGAAATTCGACGGAACCCCGTCATCAGAAAGCGCTCCAGCGGGCGGCAATACCATTAGGAAGAGAATGACCTTTCCCGGACGGAAGGATCAGCTCCAGAGTTTCTATATCCCCTTCCCTGTTTCCCAGAGTTCGCGACAGGATTTCTGCGAGATCTTTGCGGTTTAACTGGGGATCATGGCAGGAGAGGAGAAAGAAGAGCGGTTGGGGAACCAGCACCTTGCGGCACAGATCCATCAATCCGGGCAGATCGCGCTTTAGAACCCAGGTTCTCCCGCCGGAAGCACGTCCGAAAGCCGGGGGATCCAGAATGATACCGTCATAGAATCTTTCTCTTTTTATCTCCCGCTCCAGAAACCGGACGATATCGTCCACGATAAATCGGATGGAATCTTCAGGCAAACCGGATCTGTCCCGGTTGATTCTGGCCCAGTTGACGGCGCTTTTAGATGCATCAAGATGACAGATTTCTGACAGCGGATGATTAAGCAGGGAATGGGCACAGACAAGGGATGAACCGCCTGTGTAGGCAAAGCCGTTCAAAATCCTGACAGGTTCTGATTTACGGCGGAACAGAGCGGAAAGCCACTCCCAGTTTTTCAGCTGCTCCGGATAAACACCGATCTGGCCGTTTTCGGACAGCCGGAGCTCCATCTTCAAGGGACCCCATTCAAAATCGGGCAGTTCAGCAGCCGGGTCATGAAACCAGGCGCCCTGCCTTCCCGTCAATCGGTATGTAAAATCAGGATTTTTCCAGAAGCTTTCATCGGATTTGCGGTTTACAGCCTGAGGGGCCTGACGGACGAAATATTTATCAGATATACGTTCAAGCCTGAGCCCTTCTCCGCAATCCAGAAATTCATAATTATTGGAATCTGTCAGTCCTGACAAACCGCGATATCCAACTTGTCCGTCTGAAAACAGGGAACACCTTCAAAATTACCGATTCCCCGGAAGAGTCCTTTCATTTTGGGATTCAGAATATTGAAAACATCACCCGTAATGGAGATGCCTCCGGCCAGGGTCTTCTGTTTTTCAAGATGAGCTGCCAGATTGATGACTTCAGAGATAATCTGTCCGGTATCATTGTGAAAGACGAGTTTACCTGTGTGTATACCCAGACGCAGCTCGATGGGATCGGAGATGGGATTATTGGAATCCAGGTTGAACAGGGTTATTGTTCTCTGAACTTCAATGGCAAACATGACGGATCTTTCAATGTGATTTTTGAAGGCAAATGCCAGGATTCCGCCGTCGCCAGCCCAGGTCCAGATTCGGCCGTCCGTATGAGTCAGCACTTTCTTCAGGAAATTCCAGAGGTTTGTATAAACCTTCTTCATAACCTTGGCGCCGTGTTTTTTAACAAGTTCCGAATTGGAAACGATATCCACACTGATGATGGAGACGGGATAAGTCTTTCCGTCTTTCAGTGCACCCCAGTTCTGAAGCTCGCTGACTTCACTTTTAATGGGAAGAACCTTCCTCTTCAAATAATCATAAAAATAGCCGGAATGAGTCAACTGCTGGAGAAAATAGTCATATCCTTCCATCTGGAGAGTACGTCCCAGAACCTGATTGTTGTCCAGTTCGGCAAGAAGTTTGATAAAATCAGAGACCTTGCCGAGGGTTTCCATATAATCAACCAGCACTGTAGCGGCCGCCCGGGCTCCTATGGTGACATTGGATGTTTTGGCTGCCATGTCGTAAAGATCAAATTTTCGATCGATCATTTTGCCGATCTCATCCATCTCTTTCGTTTTGATGTTGTTGGAAATGGTTTCTATCAGCAGATTCTTCAGTGCCGGGTCTAACATTGGATCTCCATAAAGCTATTATCGGCGCCATTATAGATAAATTATAAACATATCACAAGTATTTCATCCCTCTCCTGACGGTCCGTGATCATTGACCAGTTTCCCTGAAGGATTTATGATCCAGCTATACCTATTTCACGACAGGAAATATAAATGAACGACGAAAACACTTTGACTGCAGAAACTGATGTAAAAGAAAAAATGTTTACAGGCCCCATACTTCCCCTGCTGATTCAGTTGAGTCTTCCCCTGCTTGCGGGCATGTTTTTTCAGCTTCTCTACAATATCGTCGATACCTGGTTTGTCAGCAGAATAGACCTGACCGACCCCTCCTATGTGGGAGGTGTGGGGCTCATTTTTCCCCTCATATTTCTCTTCATCGCTCTGGGGAACGGCATCATGATCGGTGTCAGCTCCCTTGTGGCAAGAGCAATCGGTGAGAAAAACCATAAAGTCCTTGAGAAAACCGCAGAATCCGGATTGTTCATGGGGCTTTTTCTGTCTGTTATCTGTATGGCAACCGTGTTCCTTATGGGAAAATCCCTGGTCAGCCGCATGGGGGCTGAGGGCGATTATTTTGTTCACGGTTACAATTATCTGATCTATATCACACCGGCCGCTTTTTTTATCTTTCTGGGAAATGTCTTCTTCGGAATTCTTCAGGGTGAGGGAATGATGAAGCCGGTGATGAAAGGAATGATCCTGGGTACTGTCATAAATATTATACTCGACCCCTTGTTCATCTTCATTCTGAAACTGGATGTCAGGGGTGCTGCCATGG
>QKJO01000243.1 GCA_003249275.1 Spirochaetaceae bacterium | reverse complement strand
CGTCACCCTTCACGGAGGAACGGCGGAAGCGCTGAGCACTCCGGGCTCGGGAACACAGATCATCATCAGAATACCGCAAGAAAAAAAACAGCCACCCCGGGGGTGACTGTTTTTTGATCCTTCTTTCCGGAACTGTCAGAACTCTTCAAACTCCTGGTCCTGACTCATCGCCATCGAAACGGCTGTAATGGCAGGGATGGCTCTGACTGTGTTGACGACTTTGGCCTTTCCGGCTGGTTTTTTCTCCGGCTCTTCCATCGGCCTTCTGCCGTCGGTCAGATACTTGATACTCTTTTTGCCCGTCCCTTTGACCTTGAAGTAGCTGATCGTGTCCCGCATGGACGAAGCCTGGGAGAGAAGCTCTTCCGACATGGATGCCAGTTCTTCGGAAGCGGAGGCGTTCTGCTGGACAACCGTATCCAGCTGAACGATGGCGGTATTGATCTGTTCGGCGCCCCGGTTCTGTTCCTGGCTGGCCATGGTGATCTCTTCCACAAGATCGGCGGTTTTCAGCATGGCAGGCAGAATCTGTTCGATCTTTTCCTGGGCGACAATGGCTCTGTGAACGCTGTTCCTGGTGATTTCGGTGATATCCTTGGCAGCCATTCCGCTTGACTCGGCCAGTTTCTTGACTTCCGCTGCCACCACGGCAAATCCTCTTCCCGCTTCTCCGGCACGGGCCGCTTCGATGGCGGCATTCAGGGCCAGCATGTTGGTGCTTCTGGCGATCTCTTCTATGATGGAGATCTTCTCGGCGATATCCTTCATGGCGGATACGGTCTCCGCAACCGCCTTGCTTCCCTCCTGGGAGTCTTCGGTGACCTTTCTGGCCATCACGTTGGACTGCTGGGAATTCTCGGTGTTCTGCTGGATGTTGGAGTTCAGCTGCTCTACGGAGGCGGAGACTTCCTCCATATTGGAAGCCTGTTCGCTGGTTCCCGAAGAGATCTCCTGAGCGGAGGACGAGATCTCCTCACTGCCCTTGGTCACCTGATCGGAGGCGGCGATTATGTCGTTCACGATGGTGGTAAGCTGAACTGTCATGTCCTTCATTGAGGCATAGACGCCCGTCAGTTTCCTTTCGGGGAAATCTATATCCAGGTCGCCTCTGGCAATGCGGGAAGTGAGGTCCACGATTTCATGGGGTTCCCCGCCCAGCTGGGAGGTGATGGACCGGGTCAGCAGGATGGCGATGAAGATGCCGATGGCGGCGGCAATCAGGGAGAGGATGACGGCCAGAACATTATTCCTGGCAGTAACAGAATCGATGACCTTGTTGACGCCGTCTCTGACCTCTCTGGCGCTGGCCATGACGATGCTGGCTTCCTTTCTCTGTTCATCCTGTATTTCGTCATGCCTGATTTCCAGACTTTCAAATTCTCTGACAAGGGATTCGTACTCTCTGACACTTGCAAGGCTGCTGTCCAGATACTGGATCATCCGGGGGTCGGAAAACTCGCTCTTTGACTGCGTCAGGAGGGTTTTGACCGTGCCGATCTCTCTGTTCCATTCATTGTTATAGAATTCACGCTTCTCATCAGTTTTGGCCAGCTGATACTTTTCCGCATTGATTCTGAACCGGTTGACGGCATTTCTGATTTCCTGCAGATTGACCAGTCTGTCCACCTGAACGGCGGGAACCATGCCGCCCCGGGAGTTCTCATCCAGCATGGTCTCCGCATAGTCCAGAAGCATCCTGATATCGGCCAGGACCTCATCCGCATGACCTGCCCTGCGGCTGCCCACTTCGTCTATGGTCTGCTGGACCTGAAAGTACTCCTGATTCAGATCTTCATAGGCCTGCATGGATCGTATCAGCTCCTGGGTATGCTTCTTGTTCTCTTCGCTCAGCATCAGGCTTTCCGCCTCCGCAGCCTGGCTCAGGACGAAACCGCTCTCTTCGGTTGCTGTAGCCATATAGGATTCATCTTCATAGATGATATAGCGCAATGATGCAGCCTGAGCGTCCTGGGCATCCACAAGGCATCTGTTGGCAAGCTCGCTGATCCTGTTCTGATAGTTGATCTGACCGATTCCACGGGATCCGAAGAATCCCACCATCACTGTAAATAAGACAAGAAGGATAAAGCTGGCCATCATTTTGGACTGAACCTTTACCTGCTTCATGTTGATACCTCCCTTTGGACATTTTTCATTATTAGTTTACACGGGTTCTGCTATTTGTGATGTAACAAAAGGTCTGTAACGGTAACAGATTGAATTTCCGTTTACAAATTAAAAATGAGGGATATTAATGGTAGTTGAAGGATAGGAAAAAGGGTTGATCGTCGCGGAATAAAGAAAAGGGTTGCGATTATGTTGAAGGAGAAGATTCTCTTACTGGATGATGACGAAATTATAGTAGACCTGCTGGAGGAAGTGCTTTCGGAAAGGTATGAAGTGGAGAGGGCCGGAAACGGGTTCGATGCACTGACGCTGATGCATGAATCCGCACCGGATATCGTTCTTGTGGATTACAACATGCCCGAAATGAACGGACTTGAATTTATAAAAGCGGCAAGGGAGGATCATCCCGATGCTGTGTTCATCGTCATGTCCGGCAACAGAGACATGAACACGGCCATCGATGCTGTGAATTCAGGAGTCTGGCACTACATCCGCAAACCCTTCAAGGACATCGCCTATATCCATCAGGTTGTTGCCGATATGCTGGAACGTCAGAGACTTCTCCTCGAAAACCGCCGCTACAAAGAAGATCTGGAATCCCTTGTCAGAGAGCGGACCCTGGAGCTGGAAAAGAAAAACGCCGAACTGCTCCAGTCCCGGTCCAGAGTCATCGGCATCCTTTCGCGGGCAGCCGAGTTCAAGGATTTCGAAACGGGACAGCACTTTATCCGTGTCGCCCGTTACTCAGCGCTTATTGCCACGGGTCTGGGACTCTCCCCCGACAGAGTCGGCATCATCGAACAGGCCGCTTCGGTGCATGACATCGGCAAGATCGGGATTCCCGAAGGGATTCTCCTCAAGCAGGGCCGCCTGAGTACCGCCGAATTTGAAGAGATGAAGAATCACTGCCTCTTCGGCGAGGAAATTCTGCGCAGCCGTTCTCTGGAAGATTTAATCAGCCACGGCCTCTTTGAGGATACAACCGACGATTCCGATATGCTCCTCACAACGGCTGCCAGAATAGCCAAGTCCCATCACGAACGAGTGGACGGGAGCGGCTACCCTCTGGGTCTGAAGGGTGAAGAGATTCCCCTGGAAGCCCGCATCGTCGCCGTGGCCGATGTATATGACGCCCTCGGAAGCGAGCGGCACTACAAACAGGCCTGGCCGGAAGAGGAATGCAGGGCCTTCATTTGCGATAACAGGGGTATTCTCTTTGACGAAAAGGTCGTGGATGCCTTTATGAGCAGCATCGACAGCATTATGGAAGTAAAGCTGCATTTTATGGATGAAGAGTGTCTTAATTCAGCGGTCTGAGAATCTACGGTCTGTCCAGAACGTTTCTGAGGAGCTGGCTTAACTCTGAAATTCTGTAGGGTTTGATGATCATATCGATGGGTCCGGCAGTTTTAAGATCCCGGATCTTTTCACTCTCCCCGTATCCCGAGGCGATGATGATTTTGACATCCGGATTCATCTCCCTGAGCTTCAGAAAGGTATCTTTGCCGTCCATGACCGGCATGTTCATATCCAGCAGAATCACATCGATATGGTCCTGGCGCCCCGTGTAGATGGCCAGGGCTTCGGCTCCGTTGGAAGCCAGCAGCACCTTATACCCGATAGTCCCCAGGATCTCCGCTCCCAGGGACCTGTTGAACTCTTCGTCGTCCACCAGAAGGACGGTTTCTGTTCCCTTCAGAACAGGCTGTATTTCCTTAGTTTCACGGGTTTTCTGACTGTTGCAGGGAAAGAGGAGCGAAAAGGTAGTTCCGCTGCCCGGCTCACTCCGGACCGTCACTTCTCCATGATAGGTTCTGACGGTCCCCATGACAGAAGAGAGACCCAGACCCGTGCCGTGTCCCTCCTTCTTTGTAGTAAAAAAGGGTTCGAAGATAAAAGGCATAATGTCCTCGGGGATTCCGCTGCCCGTATCAACCACCTCCAGTTTGCAGTAATCCCCCGGCAGGATGGCAAAGGGACTGCTGTCGCAGTAACTGTCATCCAGGTTGACATCTTCAAGCCGGTACTCGACGATTCCGTTCTTTTCTATGGCATGGCTCGCATTGATTCCCAGATTGAGCAGGATATTCTGAAATACAGAAGGGTCGCCGAAGACGGTGTGGTTTCCTTCCTTGATGCTGTATTTGACGACGATTCTCTTGTCCACCGTATATTTAAGAATGTTGACCGTATCCCTGACCACATCACCCAGCTGGAAGCGGGTATCCTGGGATCTGCCGCGCCGGCTGATGGACAGAAGGCTGTTGGTCAGGTCCGCCGCCCGTTCGGATGATTTGAGGATCATGCTGACATACTTGCGGGCCTTGTCATCCAGTCCGAATTTGGGGTCGTCCAGAAGAGATGCGGCTGTCAGTATCCCGCTGAGAACGTTGTTAAAGTCATGGGCCACTCCCCCGGCCAGCTGGCCGATGGACTCCAGTTTCTGGGCGTGGAACAGCTGATCCTTGACGACCCTCTTTTCCTCTTCCGCCTTGAGGATTTCGGTCAGATTGCGTTTGACGCAGGAGTAATTGACGATTCTGCCGGCTTTGTTGAACACGGGAGCGATGCTGACATCCTCCTCCCGGACGGTTCCGTCCTTCATGGTATTGGTAAAGCGTCCTGTCCAGGAACGACCCTGTTGAATCTGCGTCCAGAGTTCCCTGTCCTGATCTTCATTCTCCTCCGAGTTTCCCCTGAACAGTTCCAGGGGACGTTTTCCGATCGCCTCTTCCCGTGAGTATCCTGTGTTTCTGATAAAGGCTTCATTGACATAGAGGAGTCTGCCCTCCAGGTCCAGCACCTCTACCGTATCGTTGGTCTGATCCAGGGCCGACAGAAGATTCTCTCTTTCATCATTCAGGGCCATCTTCTCCGTCACATCCTCTTTCACGGCCAGGTAACTGATAATCAGTCCCTCCTCATCCCTCAATGGAGAGATGACCGCGTTCTCCCAGTAGTAGTCGCCGTTCTTTTTCCTGTTGTAAAACGTTCCCGACCACTCCTTTCCGCTGAGCAGGGTATTCCAGAGCTCCTGATAGTCGGTGACCGCTTCCGGTCCCGTGTTCAGAATCCTGGGATTCTGTCCGATGGCTTCTTCGGGAGAGTAGCCTGTAAGGGAACAGAACCTGCTGTTCACATATTCGATATTTCCGCTCAGATCGGTGATGACCACCGAAACGGGGAGCTGATCCATGATGGTCCGGTTGTAGTTGTGTTCTTTTCTGAAATTCTCAAGACGCAATCGTTCTCTGGGTATCCAGTTCCGGATGAGGATGAAAATGATGATGAGGGCTACAGTCAGATTGACGGCTTTGGGAAGGAAGATATACTGAGGCTGCTCCAGAAATCTGTAATATTTGTCATCGATAATTCCGGAGAGGGAGGTATACCTGATTCCGAAAAAGAGGCTCTCAAAGAGAGTCCGCAGAGCATCGATGAACAGAATGACAAACAGAATTGTAAGCATCCTGTCTTCATGCCGCTTGTCTGTAATCCTTCTGAAATAGAAGACGAATATGAAGAGCCAGCAGGCGACAAGGGCCCAGTAGGTCAGAGGTGTAATCAGGCTAAAAACGGAAGAAGAATTCATTATTTGTCTGTAATCCTGATCTAATTATCGGCCAGACTGTGCACCGGCACAACCTGGATGATGAAAATTTAGTTTGCCATTGCGGACCTGTTGATTTAACCTTGTCCCTGTATGGACTTACAAAAACACAAGCGCGTTTTCAACTTTATCGCCCCTGTCTACAATATGTTTTTCAACTATCAGGTCCGTGAAATGACCGCACTTGTGGAGAGGCATTTTCCCCTGCCCGGACTCACTCCGGGCGGACAGGTGCTCGATATCGGCTGCGGTACGGGAGCGCTCGTCAGCACCCTCCTCTCCTTCGGCTACAAAGCCGCAGGGGTGGATCTGTCGGAAGGAATGCTTAAATTTGCTGCGGCAAGAGGACTGGATTGCCGGGTCGGCAATGCTCTTGAGGGGCTGCCCCTTGAAGATGACTCCTTTGATCTGGTCACCATCTTTTTTGTCGCCCACGGCCTGGACGGAGAGAAGAGAAGAATCCTCTTTCAGGAAGCCTCCCGGATTTCCCGGTCCACAGTCCTGATCCACGATTACAGCAGCCGGCGGACCAGACTCATCGATCTTGTAGAATCCCTGGAAGGAGGAGACTACTTCAACTTCATCAGAACCGGCCCGGATGAGATGAGAGAGATCTTCACCTCGGTGGAAGAGATTGAAATCAAACCCACA
>QKJO01000066.1 GCA_003249275.1 Spirochaetaceae bacterium | reverse complement strand
GGATTTGTCCGATTCAGGGGCGATGACACCCCGCTGGCGTCACAATCATACAACACCTCCTTCCTGCTCCCTCGCCGGAACAGTCTTGAACTTTCTCAATAGTAGACTTACGTGTCTTTTCTGCAAAGGGACAGTTCAGCTGGAACTGATTTTTCCCGTTTCACCGTCTTTCAGGGCAGAAAAACAGGGAAAGAATGTTTAGAAGGGAATTTTCCCCTTTTACAAAAAGGGACGAACGTTCTAGAATGGGGAAAATTATACCTTCAGGAGGTAATTTAATGGCCCGAGTAATGCGAATAACCCCAACCCCCTATTTCGGATCTGTCTGACCTGAAGGATTGAATTTATAAAATTCCTCCTCAGGCAACCGGCAGTCGCATGCGGTAATGAAGAGGATGACAATGTCTTATCTGAAAGCGGAAGATCATCTTCCGGATGAATTAATCAGGGAAATACAAAAATATATAAGCGGCGCTCAGATTTACATCCCCGGGGACAGTACTCAAAAGGTGAACTGGGGTGAGAAAAACGGGACAAAAGCCCGTCTGAGAGAGAGAAACAGCGAGATCAAGTCACTGAAAAGATCGGGATGGTCTCTGGATGATCTGGCGGACAGATACTATCTGTCTACAGACAGCATCAGGAAGATCCTGTACCGGAAAGATCCGGCATGACGACTCATTATATGATCCCCTCCGGTCAGCCGGCGGGGATTTTTTTCAGTAGAGGACTGTCATGATGATCAGCACGGCCACCGAAACAACCGTACTCAGGGAGAGGGTATTGTTCACATAGTCCAGTTCCTCCCGGTCTTCCTGCTTCATATAGATGGAGATGACAAAGGGAGGGGGTAGGAGAAACATTGTGAGAAGGGCCATCTCGTAAATTCTGTCCAGCCCGAGATATCCCCTAATAACATATCTGTTGATCAGCAGGGCAAAGAGAATCAGAATAATTTTTCTCACCGCGACGGTCTTCAGAGCCAGAGTCAGACCCTGTTTCCTGAAACTGAGCTCATAACCGATCATCAGAGAAATCAGGGGAACCGTCAAATTCCCGGCCAGTTTCAGAAACTCTCCCAGAGCAGCGGTCAGCGGATGGGGTGAGATATGATTCTTCAGCGCACCGCTTGCCAGACCGGCAAAGATGGCCAGGATCACCGGAGATTTCAAAAAGGAGAGAATCAGGCCGGAGGCAGATCTCCTGCCCTCCTTTTCCCTGATCAGAAGGGTCATCAGTACAAAGAAGACAAACAGAACCTGACCCAGGTCCATAAGGGCGATCTTCGAGAGGTTTTCGTTCCCGTAAAGGGAAAGAAAGAGGGCATAGCCCAGCATCCCCATTTCAAAGCCTCCCATCATCAGGGACCAGTAGGGGGATCTTACCTTCAGAATCCGGGCCGTGATCTTTCCAAGGATGATCATCAGACCGCAAAGCAGAAATATAAGCACCACCAGAGACAGGAATCTTGTTTCAAGGCTCAATGAAGCGAAGGCCTGAAAAAGCAGGGCGGGAAGGGCGATTGTAGAGACGATTTTCTTGATGTCCCCGCTGCTTCCCTCCCTCAGAAAGCCGCTCCTTTTCAGGATGTATCCGAGGATGAAGAAGAGAATGACCGGGAGAATGCTCAATAAAGTGGCTGTCATATTCATTCCTTTGACTGCATTTTTTTACATACTACAATTAATCCGCGGTTTTCTGTTCTATGAAACCGGACAATATAGGCCGTATTTCTCATGAAAGTTATGGTAAAATCGGGGTTTTTGTGAATAATGAGAATTCTAATAAGTTTCTGGGGAGGATTCGTTGATTGAAGGACTTTCTGGTTTTCGAAGGGATCAGTAAATCCTTCGGATCGATACAGGTCGTACAGGACCTGTCATTATCCATACAGCAGGGCGAGGTGTTCAGCCTTCTGGGGCCCTCAGGCTGCGGCAAGACCACGCTGCTCAGAATCTGCGCCGGTTTTGAAGAACCCGACGGCGGACGCATCCTGCTGAACGGCCAGGATATCACCCGGCTGCCGGCAAACAGACGCCCCGTCAATACGGTGTTCCAGAACTATGCCCTTTTTCCCCATATGACGGTGAGAGAGAACATCGGATTCGGCCTGAAAGCTTCGGGCCGGAAGATGTCCCGCAAAGAATGGCTGTATGAAACCGATGCCGCTCTGGATCTGATCCAGATGGCGGATCATGCGGATAAGAGCCCCTCCGAAATTTCGGGCGGACAGAAGCAGAGAGTCGCCATCGCCCGGGCGGTCATTAACAAACCCCAGGTGCTGCTCCTGGATGAACCCCTGGCCGCCCTGGATCTGAAGCTCAGGCAGAAGATGCTGCTGGAACTCGACCAGATCCATGACGAGGTGGGCATCACCTTTCTCTTCGTGACCCACGATCAGGGTGAAGCCATGAGCCTTTCCGACCGCATTGCGGTGATGAATCAGGGCAGGATCGAACAGGTGGGAACACCGGTTGAAATTTATGAGTGTCCCCAGTCCAGTTTTACAGCCGCCTTCATCGGCGACACCAATTTCTTTGACGGAAGCATCAAGTCCATCAGTCCCAGCGGTGAATACTCTGTTCTGGAGATAGACGGACTCCCCGATGCCCGGTGCTTCAACGACCAGCCCCGTGAAATCGGCGAACATATCTACCTTTCCCTCCGTCCCGAGAAGCTTTCCATAACCAGGACTCCCCCCGATGCGGATGAGAACGTCAACATTCTGGAAGGCGTGGTGGAAGACAAGGTCTATATGGGGTCCTATACGAAATACTGGGTCCGCAGCGGCGACTGGCTCATCGTCGTCATGGATTCGCACAGGCATTTCCTCATGGACAGCAAACCCCCGGAGTGGGAGGACAGGATCTGGCTCAGCTGGCACCGGGATGACGGTTTCATGCTGAAACGGTACAGGGAACAGGATGAAAATCTTCTGACCAATCCGGATGAGGAGTATCTTGATCTGGAAGCGGACGAACAGCCGGGCGAGCTTGTCCGGGAGGAGATGGAAGAGATTTGAAGAGGAATGAAACCGCCCTGACTCTTCCGTCCTTTCTCTGGCTGCTGGTTTTCTTTGCGGTTCCGGCCCTGATCGTCGTGATTACAAGTTTCCGGTCTGCCGATGCCTACGGGGGAATTCTCAAGGTCTGGACCCTCTCGTCCTATAAGAGTCTGGGTCTGTCGAAGTACGCTGCCGTGACAGTCAGGACTCTCCGGCTCAGTCTGCTGACCACCCTCATCACCATCCTGATCTCCTTTCCCTGCAGTTATGCCATGGCCAGGCTGCCGGTCAGATCCCAGCAGAATGTCCTTCTCCTGCTCATCGTGCCCTTCTGGACCAACTTTCTCATAAGGATTTATGCCTGGAAGGTGATTCTTCACCCCGACGGGGCTCTGAAGGCTCTTCTTGTCGCTCTCCGCCTGGTCTCCCCGGATGCCTCACTCCTTTACAACGAGGGGGCGGTTCTTCTGGTTCTGGTCTATACCTATCTGCCCTTTGCCCTGCTGCCCATGTACAGCGCCGCCGAGGGTTTTGATTATTCCCTTCTCGAAGCGGCCAGGGATCTTGGTGCATCGGGCTTCCGGGTGCTGACGAGGGTGTATATTCCCGGCATACGGTCGGGCATCCTGAGCGCCCTGCTTGTGGTCTTTATTCCCGCTCTGGGCAGTTACATCATCCCGGAAGTGGTGGGGGGAACCAACTCGGAGATGCTGGGGAACAAGATCGCCCAGTACGTCTTTGTGGACCGCAACCTTCCCCGGGCAGGAGCTCTGTCCAGCATCATGCTGCTGGTGATCCTCATTCCCTCCTTTGTCTCCCTGTCCAGATCCCGTCATCTGAAAGGGGACGGAGGACTGGGGGGAGGACTGACCTTATGAAGGGGACCGAACGGATCAGCCGTGTTCTGTTGATCATCACGATGATCTTCATCTATCTGCCCCTGGTGATCCTGGTGGCCAACTCTTTCAATGCCTCACGGGTTTCCTCCGTCTGGGGAGGATTCTCTTTCAAGTGGTATGAGAAGCTTCTGGGTGACGAGAATATCGCCCGGTCCCTCAAAAACACCCTCATTGTCACCACCCTGTCCGTCCTGATCTCCACCCTGATTGGAAGCCTGGCCGGCGTGGCTCTTGCCCGCTATAAGAGCCGGTTGCAGAAGAGCCACCAGATGATCGTTTCCCTGCCCCTGGTGATGCCCGATATCCTGATCGGTATCCAGCTCCTTCTGTTCTTCATCGCCGCAGGCATCAAACTCAGTCTGATGACAGTGATCATCGGGCATATCACCTTCAGTGTGAGCTATGTAGCCTCCATGGTGCAGGCCCGGTTTCAGGACTTCGACTTTACAATCGTCGAAGCGGCCCGGGATCTGGGGGCGGACGGAAAAACCATCCTTATCAGGATCTATATTCCTCTCCTGATGCCGGGCATCCTTTCGGGAGCTCTTCTGGCGGTCACCCTCTCACTGGATGACTTCATCATTACCTTCTTTACAGCAGGACCCGGAGCTTCCACACTGCCGGTTCAGATATACAGCATGATCAGATTCGGGACACCTCCCGTGATCAATGCACTTTCGACAATCTTTATAGCCCTTACATTTCTGCTGGTTCTGGTGTACCAGCGCAGCCAAAGGAGAATTCCAAAATGAAATCAACATTATTCCGGGTCTTCCTGACCGTACTGGTTCTGACCGCTTTTCTGTCCTGTTCTTCGGGTAAGAAAGAGACTCTCTACCTCTACAACTGGTCCGACTACATCGATGAAGATCTGGTTAAAGAGTTCACAAAAGAAACGGGGATCAAGGTGGTGACCGACTACTTCGATTCCAATGAATCCATGTTCGCCAAACTGAAGTCGGGTGCGGGCGGCTACGATATCGTCTTCCCCACCAGCTATATGGCCGAGATCATGATGAAGAACGGAATGCTTCAGGAACTGGATCACGATCGCCTTTCCAATCTGGGAAATCTGGACCCCCGGTTTCTGAATCTGAACTCGGATTCGAAGATGGACTATTCGGTTCCCTATATGGTGAGTACGACGGGGATCGGCTATCTGGAATCGGTTACCGGCGAGATCGACTCCATCTCCTGGGATGTCTTCGGCGACAGCCGCTTTGCCGGAAAGATGACCATGCTCAACGATGTGAGGGAGACCATCGGTGCCGCTCTGAAGTATCTGGGCTACTCCTACAATTCCACGTCGGTGAAAGAACTGGAAGAGGCCCGGGACCTTCTGATCAAATGGAAGAAGAATCTGGCCAAGTTTGAGAACGACCAGTACAAAAACGGACTTGTCAGCGGAGAGTTCTCCGTCTCCCAGGGATATTCGGGAGATATTCTTCAGGTTCAGGAGGAGCAGGAGGATCTGCGCTTTATCATTCCCCGGGAGGGCACATCCATCTCCATCGATAATATGGTGATCCTCAAAGACGCAAGGAATCCGGAAGCCGCCTACGCCTTTATCGACTATATGCTCAGGCCGGAAGTCGCTGCCGCCAATACAGCCTATGTCTGGTATCTGGCTCCCAATCTGCCGTCCTATGAACTTCTTGATCAAGAGATCCTTGAAGATCCGGCAGTGTTTCTGGACGACGCTGTTATAGATACATCAGAAATCCTTCTGGACCTGGGTGATGACAACGCCCTGTACAGCCGTATCTGGGATGAAATCAAGTCTGCCGAATAGGAATCTTCAGTTCTGTAATTAAAGTAAATGGCTGGAATCTCAACTATCATGTATAATGAACACATATGAAGTTGAGATCCGCCCTCTTTGTTGTGCTTCTTTATGTCTCTCTCTGTCTGATTCTGGCTCTTCTTATCGAAAAAGATTATTTCAACTATTCAAATCAGACAGCCTATCTGAAGGCGGAACCGGGTCTCTCTCCGGACGAAGCGGAGGGACGGGACGCCGAATTCACCTGGCTGACGGAGTCATCCTACAGTCTGGGGTATTTTTCAGAAGATCTGTGGATACGGATTCTTCTTCCTCCTGAGATCCGGACCGGAAGCATCCTTGAAATCAACAAGTCCTCTTTCACCAGAGCGGATTTTTACTTTCCCCTCCGGGACGGGACGGTTCATAAGATCACAAAAGCAGGCAAGCTGAGCTACAGAACCCAGAGCACCATGGTTCCCGATAATGTGAATCCCCGTGAGCCGGTTTTTGTGCGTCTGCAGACACCCCTGGCCTTTAACTTTGAAGTCCGATTCTGGGAGGCCGGGTCGTTTGTGCGATACATCCTGAGGGACTATCTGTTTTTCGGGATCATTTACGGAATACTGATCAGCATTGTTATTTACAATACCATTCTTTTTCTGATTCTGAAAAAAAAGTCCTATCTCTATTTTTTTCTTTTCGGTCTGGGAACCCTCTTCTGGT
>QKJO01000013.1 GCA_003249275.1 Spirochaetaceae bacterium | reverse complement strand
AAACCACCGTAATCTTCGAGCTGACAACGGAGCCGTAGCTGTCCTTGAGCTGTATCAGAACAATTCCTGTCTGATCCGATGGGGGAGTATAGTGGGTTTCTTCAAGACCCTCTCCGACACCGCCCAGTGCCTTCTGCAGGGAGATAGAATAGGGCGGCATGCCTCCTTCCGGTTCCAGGGTAATAGATTCGGAACAGAACAGATCGGTTTCTGCCGGTTTCAGTATGAGATCTTCCCCGTCGGGGCCGTCTACGATACCTGAGAAATAAAGTGACCGTGAGCAGGACGCCATCAAAATAAGCAGGATCAGCAAGACCGGAAATTTTGCGGAACGATGAAGATTCATTGTAAATGCGGCCTCCCTCTCATAACCCGTAATTTATCCCCAGAGCAGGGTAAAATCCTGAAAATGATGTTGAACTCTCAAAATGAACTGTGAAATCGCCGGAGTAATAGAAGCTCCACTTTCCGGAAAGGGGAAGTGTGAATCCCGCACCGAGAGAGACAAAGGGAATGGTGGTCGCATCAAATCCTGTGAATTCGCTGGAGACCGTGAAGATGGAGGCCCCGCCGCAGAATCTGATGAAAACCGCTCTCCCTCTGCGGACATCAAAATCCAGCATGAATTCCGGACCCAGGTAAAATATATTCACCCTGGAGGAGATCAGGGTTCCCTCGGCGGTGAAGCTGTCCCAGCCGAACCTGGCTCCTGTGCCGAGGGATAAGCGGGGTAAGGGCCAGCTGTAAGTACCCGCCATAAAGGCATGGGAACCCAGGGAGAAGTATTCGGCGCCCTCGTCAGTCGCCAGCAGAGGTGCTCCTCCCAGAGTGAAAGACAGCTCTCTGCGGTTCATCGGAGCCGGGGTGGACGGAAGGTCTGCAGAAGCCTCTTCTTTCCTGCCGGCCTGTTCCGGTTTCTCCGATGCTTTGTCACTTTGAAGATCAGTTTCCCGTCCGGGGGGAGGAGGAGATGTCCTGATATCGGCCAGATGTGATTTTATGACCGGTATGATTTTTTCCATTGACCTTCGAACCTCATCCCGGATATTTCCATTCTGGACAGACTCCCTGTACAGGGAAAGAAGGAGCTGTTTATCCCATGTGGAGTAGAGGTTTATTTCCAGACTGGACAGTGAAACAGTTTTCCCGGACCGGATTTCAATAAGGAAAAACCCGCCCAGCCAGCCGGCTTTCTCAAGCAGGGCATCCACTGTCACATCGTCGGCAATCTGAATTGTCTTGAAGCCGTCGTCATTGAGTCGGGAGGCTCCTGCGGCATTGATGCTCCGGGCAATCGCGGCATCGACCGGTGACGTATGAGTGAAAATCAGAATATTGGGGTCTCTTTCCTGCTCCTGGGCAGAAAGAGGAATGAGGAGGGTAGTGATCAATGACAGAACTGCAAGTCCAAATCGATTCAGCTTCATGGTTCTCTGCCTTAGTCACCGCCTGTTAGATTATTCAGAAATAGAATTCTGTCGCCGATTTCGGGTTTCCCGGAAAAATCGTAGATGGTTTCAAGTTCCCCCTGGACCGATCCGTTTTCCAGGGAGATGATCCGTCCCACTCCCAGCAATGTACTGCTTTCTCCAGTTCCTTGTTTCAATATCTGAAACTGAAGTCCTGACCTAAGTGATGCCGTCCGGCTGCTGCTGATGACCAGTCTGTTGAAACTCACAGAAGTAACTCTGCCTTCCTGAGGAACCGGCTGAGGGGCCGGGGTACTCTCTTTTACATCGGCAGACTGGTTCGACGCCTTTATCAAAAGGGTGTAGGCTGCTGCAAGATCGGGAAGGGAGTCGATTTTGGCCCGCAGAGCCCGTTCAGCCGTCCCGGCATTACCCTTCTCCAGGGCGGCCGCCAGTGAGTTGTTCAGTTCGGCAACGGATCTGGTGAACAGGGTTAAATCATCGGGACTGTCTTTTTCAGTCACCCCATCCGTTACAGTTCGGAGTGCTTTTATGACACCCGAGTGAAAACTGAGCTGATCGCCGCTCAGCTCAATACCGTTGTTCTCCCGGAGCAGACTCTCCAGACTATCCAGTTGAACCCGGCTCACCTCCGGATTGCCGTTGTCCAGACTTTTGAAAATTTCAAGATATTTACTTGTCAGGTATGTCTGAAAAAGGGCGATCTGATCCCTGCCTGCCGGCAGATCCGGAGTTTCGGTACTTTTCTCCAGTTCCCTGCTCAAAGTGTCTCTCTGAACAATAGAGGTTTCCATCCGGATTTCTGATTTGGTTTTTTCACTCAATATTGAGTCGATCTCCCGATTGAGCTCTTCAATGCTCATGTTGTTGAATCGGGACATCTCGGCTGAGGTATTGGAAAGAAGTTCCTGTTCCATCTTTACAAGACGGTTCTGAATCTCGTCCGGAGAGAATCCGGCCTGATTCAACCGGACCCTCTCTTCTGCAAGTTTTGATTCGGTTCTTTTCTTCAGCTCGATCAGGTTCCTTAGAGCTGACAGTTTCCGGTCATAGTCGGCAATCTGTTCCTTATGGAAGAGAATCTCTTTGTCTTTGGATCTGATCTCAAGTTCAACACTGGATTTGTAAGCCTCAAGAATGGCCCAGGAAGACTCGCCGGCAGAACTTTGAGTTCCGGCAATGTCATGCGCCTCATATCTGTTGTGGACAAATCCGTAGAAGAAAACGGCAATGAGGCTCAGGAGAAGGGCTGCAAACGTGCTCAACAGGGGCAGACGGTATCCCAGGGAATAGGAGCGGTACTCTGATGATCGGGCCGTGGAATCGAAATAGCTCGAAAATTCCCTGTCGATTCCTTTGAGAATCGCAGTTTTCTCATCATCCGAGATGCCGACAAGTGAGGAATCTTCAATTATTGTCTCCATTAGTAAACATTATACCGATATCAGTCGTTATAATACATATCAGTTCCATTATTAATGTTTACGTCAGTAGGGTTTAAGGAAAAAAAGTCAAAAAATATGCCTCAATACCGAAAACTTCGTATCAAAATGAAGATGATTCTCCTGATTGTACCCCTCCTGATCTGCGGATTTGCCGTCAACGGTTATATGACAGTCCAAACCACAAGGAGCAGCCTCTTTGATCAGGCAAGCCGGTTTCTCCGCTATAAAATGTCACAGTTTGAATCGTATGCCGCCAGTCAGTGGCAGAATCTGGAGCACAGCGGGTTTTCCGGTGATCCTGTGTATGCTGCAATAGTCCGCCGGTCACTGGGAAACTATGCCCGGGGGATGAGTGAAAAGAATACCGAGCACATCCTGGCCCTGGACAGAACAGGAACACTTCTGTTTTTCACAAATGAAGAGGAATCGGAGGATTCCGTGTCCGTCCGGATACAGGAGATGAAATTCTTCCGGAATGAAGGGATCTACAAGTATCTTATCGGTGGAGAGAGGTATTACGGCTTAAAGGCTTCTCTGGATAGTCCGGACTGGGAGGTTTATGTTCTGGAGGAGGCCGACTCATTTACCTCTGAGATCAGAAGGATCACTCTACAGCAGAGCCTGAATTTTACGGTCATCCTCATCATAGTACTGGCGGCGGTCAATCTGCTTCTCAATTCCATCACGGCGCCCATCAACAGATTCAGAAATACCATAAGGGGCATTATCGAATTCAAGGATTTCTCAAGAAGGGTGGATATCGAATTTCCCGATGAGATAGGCGATCTTGCCTTCGACTTCAACAGGATGACCTCCAACTTCGATCTGGCCTACAGGAGACTGAAAGAGTATGCGCTGAATGAAGCCCTGGCAAAAAAAGAGATCCGCCTGAGGGAATATGAGACACTGGATGTGCTGGCCAGAGCCTCGGATTACAAGGACCCCGAGACTGCGGCCCATATAAGCCGGGTCGGAAAATATGCCCTTCTTCTTGCCCGGCTGATCGGTCTTGACGGTGAGCAGCAGAAGCTGATCCTCTACGCATCACCCCTCCATGATGTGGGAAAGCTGGGAATTCCCGATTCCATCCTTCTCAAACAGGGCTCCCTGACAGAGAAAGAACGGGAAATCATGCACGCCCATACCACCATCGGATATAAAATAATGCAGAATCCGTCCAGCAAATATCTGAAAGCGGGAGCGATGATCGCGATCTCCCATCATGAACGGTACGACGGAAGCGGTTATCCGGAAGGCCTGAAAGGGGAGGAAATCCCCCTCTTCGGCCGGATTGTGAGCCTTGTGGATGTTTTTGATGCTCTGTCCACCAACCGGCCCTACAAAAAAGCCTGGTCCTTTGAAGAGTCCTGCCGTCAGATCCGGGCTGACAGAGGGACTCTCTTCGATCCTCGTCTGGTGGATGTGTTTATGGAGAATCTGTCGGAAGTGGAGAAGATCTATAAGGAAGGGTAGGCGTCCTGACTTCCCGGCAGAAAAGCCCTCATCCTCGCGGGAGGACAAGCTCCGGACTGTGGACCAGATTGATTGATTCTGTCTCGCCTTTGATCAGTTTAAGAAGAGCCTCCGCTCCCTCTCTGTAGATGCTGTCGATACAGATGTCTATGGACGCCGGTTTTCTGTTCAGTACCTGAAGCTCTGTTGTGTTGTCGTAACCGATGACGGGAAAAAGCATCTGGAGATCGTAGCCCTGACTGTAAAGTCTTGTGATTGTGCTGACCAGTTTCATATCATTGACAAACGCGACCGAATCGATGGACTTCCTCTCTATTTCATCAATGAGAGCTGTCATCGTCTCCTGGGGATCTGGTGAGTTGATGATGAGGGCATCGGGATAAACCGACAGAAAACCGCTCCTTCTCAAATCATGTGAAAAGGGATCTTCTTCATCCATGATATAAGCCGGATTGACAGATCCTGTTGATTTCAGATACTCCGCCTGTATCCTTCCGCCGGCCCTGTTGTCTGTGGCGGAGTGATTATAATTGTCAAGATGAATGGACCGGTGGCAGATGACATAGGGGAGGGACCAGCCGGCGATATGCTTCGACTCTTCTTCCGTTACAAAATCAAACACTATGACACCGTCACAATGGTCCCTGATGGTTTTTTCAGTAAGAGAGAATACGGAATTGACCTGTTTTATCTCAAACATATAGGTTTGATCTTCAAAATAGGAGGTCAGTGAGAGAATGGCTTCTGTAAAAATCCAGTAGTTTCTTTTAACATTTGTCCAGTAATCTCCGCCGTTTCTCTTTATATAAAGCAAAAGTATGGTATTGGTAGCCCGTTTTCGAAGAGCGCTGGCATTACGGTCCGGTTTATATCCGATGGATTTTGCTGTCTCCAGAATTTTATCACGGGTTGCGGGTGATACTTTTTCGGGATTGCTGAATGCCCTGGATACGGTTGCCTGAGAAACACCGGCAATTTTGGCGATCAGATAACTGTCTACTTTCACTATCGCTGCTGCTCCATGTTGTATTCGAATGCATTAAAAACGTTTATATAAGACAATATACCATAAATGATGACTTAGAGCAAAGAAAATATCCCTTGACACCAATGAATACGTATGCATAAAATGGGTGAAAAAGCAAAACTGTTTATAGGAGGCCGTGATCCGCACCAAAAAATCATCGCCTCCGCAAGTCATTATTAAAAGGAGTCTAGCGTGAAAAAGATTGTTCTACCGGTTCTTCTCATTTTTCTGTGTATCTCTGCTTTTGCGGCAGGGCAGCAGGAAACCGCAACTTCCCAGAAAGAAATCAAACTGACATTTGCCAGCTGGAGTGTACAGGAGGACAGATTCAACGACTACTTTCAGTCATTGAAAAAAGATTTTGAAGCAGCCAATCCCGGAGTGACCGTAGAATTTGCCGGTTATCCCTACGGTGAACTTAAAAAACAAGTCCTGGTCATGGCTAACGCCGGACAGTCTCCCGATATTATTCAAAGCGAAAGAGGATGGTATTCAAGCTTTGTGGACGGAGGATATGTTGCCCCCCTGGATGATCTTCTCGGCGTGGAATACATGGTCAATATCTATCCTGCCATTCTGGATGACATGAAAGTGGACGGTAAGGTCTACGGCGTTCCCTGGATTGCCAGCCCCTTTGTCATGTTCTACAACAAATCCCTTTTTGCCCAGGCCGGTCTAGATCCCGATAAGGCTCCGGCTACCTATGAAGAAGCGATGAAGTACGCTGCAAAGCTTTCGGCTCTCAAAGATAAGGATGGAAACGCCGTTTACGGTCTGGGACAGTCCACCGCCTCCGTCCCCGTGTCCGGCAGTGCCGTACTCTCCATGTTTTTCAGCTACGGCGGAGGATTCAGAGATGCCAGTGGTAAAGTGAATGCGGTCAATAAAGGCAACAAAGCAGCCCTTGAGGCTCTTAAAGCCATGCATGCGGCCAATTACAATCCTGAAGGAGCCAAGCTCAAAGATCTGAGAAACCTCTTCGCCATCGGCCGTCTGGGAATGTACTTCGATACGCTCTGGGGTATCGGAGGGGCCTATGC
>QKJO01000166.1 GCA_003249275.1 Spirochaetaceae bacterium | reverse complement strand
CTCTCCATCGCCTCGCATCACTCAGGGATGCCGTCCCTTCTCCGATTTCCGGCCTGGACGCCCTGCTGGTCAATCAGGTTTCCTTTTATGATAATCCTGAAAGATTCACAAACTCGGTTCATGCCCTTTGTGATGAACTGGAGCAGAGAAATTCGGCTTCCTCATCTGCGGGCGGCAGCGAAGGAAAGAAAAGAATCCTCATCTCCGGATGTCCGATGGCCGTACCCAACTGGAAACTGCCGGCCCTGATTGAACAGTCCAATGCCGTTATCGTCGGGGAAGAGTCCTGCATAGGCGAACGGGGCTCCAGAAACCTTGTCGATTCAGACTGTTCCACAGTAGAGGATCTGATAGAGGCCGTTACAGACCGTTATTTTCAAATTGACTGCGCCGTGTTCACACCCAATGAGGACAGGCTGGGCCATATCGAAGAAATGGCGGCAAAGTATAAAGCCGACGGAGTCATTCACTATGGACTTCAGTTCTGTCAGCCCTATCTGATGGAGTCTTTTTCCGTAGAAAAAAATCTGGAGGGAAAGGGAATACCCGTTCTCAGGATTGAAACGGACTATTCCATGGAGGACGCAGGTCAATTGAGCACCAGAATTGAAGCATTTATGGAACAGATCGGTTAAGGCGGATTATGAGAGCGCTGGGCATCGATATCGGATCAAGAAGCATAGAAGTCCTGCTGCTGGAGGATGGAATTGTGCTTGAATACCGGAAAACGGATACGGGATTCAGCCCGATGGACAGCGTCTCCTCTCTGCTGGAAGGACTGGAATATGATGCCGCCATGGCGACCGGATACGGCCGGCAGTTTCTGGAGTCAAAAATGGGATGCTCCACGATCACAGAAATCAAAGCCTATGCCACCGCCGCACGGTATCTGTATCCGGAAGCTATGGCAGTGCTTGATATCGGAGGCCAGGACTGTAAGGCAATCTCCCTGATGCCGGACGGCAGGATGAAGAAGTTCGAAATGAACGACCGCTGTGCCGCCGGAACAGGGAGGTTTCTGGAAATCATGGCATTACGGCTGGGATATGATCTCGGTGACTTCGGCAGCAGTGTTTTTTTGTCGGAGAAGGAAATCAGGATCAACAGTATGTGCACTGTGTTTGCCGAGTCCGAAATAGTGTCTCTCCTTGCCAGAGGCGAGAAGCCCGAGGATATATCGAAAAGTCTGCATACAAGTGTTACAGCCCGGTGCATGACCATGCTCAACAGAGTCAGTGCCGCCGGCCCTCTTCTGATGGCCGGCGGGGGGGCATTGAACCTCGGACTGGTCCGCCTCATAAGCGATAGTTACAACGGCCGGGTTTTCGTGCCGGATGAGCCGCAGCAGGCAGGTGCTCTGGGGGCCGCCTTGTGTCTTGAAAATTCGATGATGGGTTATGACCTTTAATGGCTAGAAATCAAACAGTCTGTAATTGAGAGCGTCCACCAGTTCTATCTTTTCGGACCGGATCAGATGATCCTCAAATATCTCCGTCTTCTGGACCTTTCCCTCCGAAGAGTCAATCACGAAAAATGCGTTTTCAGGATACTTCTTCTTGATTTCCACAAGGGTTGCCGTAATCTCTTCAATGTTTGCAGGATCGTCATCGCTGACTCCGAAGCGGTGATAGGGACTGTATCCGTATTTTTTGAAAGCTGTCTCCACGGACCGGTGGAGAGCCTCCTTCTTCAGGATGGAGATGGGAGTGTTCAGTTCGGGATCTCCCAGATCTCTCCTTACCCGGGGGTTCGATACGGGAAAAATCGTCAGAATATTGGGTTTCCTCAGGAGAAATCCCTTTTTATAGAATATGTTCAAGGCCCGTTTGATCGTCCGGGGATGGTGTCCCCTGGCCGTGATGATGGATACGGGTCTCCTGTTCAGAACGGCATAAAAAAAATGATTCCAGCTCGGTCCGTGCCACTCCCATTCCGGCCTTTCCAGTGCCTTCTCTAGATCTGTTTCAATATATTGTCTGCCCCGTTTCCAGAAGGGATAGGGTTTGTCCCTGAAATTCCTGTACGACCCTATTCTGTCGTCTCTGTGAACATAATAGTCAGCGTAGGGACCGCTCTTTCCGATGGTTCTCGTGTTCTGCGCCAGCTCGGCGGAACTGATTTCAATCTCCTTATTCGTCTCTTTGTGAAAGAGGATGATCTTTGTTCCGACGATGGCGATATTGTCGTCCAGGTCAAAAAAATAAAAGCTCCGCCCTCCTTTGCCGGCATTGCGGTCTTTCTTATAGGGCAGCCACTGGGCCAGAGGCAATTGTCGTTGGGGCATCAGATTCTCTCTTTCAGAATATTCATATAGGCATAATCAGTCCGGTTGATCTGAATGGGAGAGATGGACACATAGCCGTTCTCCCAGGCCCATACATCGGTTTCGGGTCCGTTTTTAACCCAGTCCCAGTTCCCTCTGGACCAGTACAGGCCGTTTTCTTCCACAAACTCATGGTTGAAGGGACGTTCTCCCATTTCGGTGATCTTCACACCCTTCAGGACGGAGAATTCCTTTTTGGGAAAGTTGATGTTGATGACCCTGCGTTTATCCACCACATCCGCATCAAGCACCCTCTTCAGTATTCCCTTCAGATGGGGTCTCACCGAATCGAGTCCCGAAAAATCCGCCGAAACGGCTATGGACGGCCGTCCGCAGATAATCCCTTCACTGGCTCCGGCCAGAGTCCCCGAATAGATGATGTCCGTCCCCAGATTGGGGCCGTCATTGATGCCCGAAACCACGAGATCAATGGGCAGTTCCAGAGCAAAAAGAGCAAATTTCACGCAGTCCGCAGGTTTTGCTTCAATGCTCCAGGCATCTGTGCCTTCAAAAAGTTCCTTCCGGTTGTGAACCCTGAAGGGTTCATGGATTGTGATGCCGTGACCAATGGCGCTCTGCTGGGTATGGGGAGCCACAATAAAGACTTTGCCCATCTCTTCCATGGTTTCCGCCAGAAGTTTCATTCCCGGCGACTCAATTCCGTCATCATTGACAAGCAGAATATTCATACCTCACACCAGTCCTTTTCTGATCCTGCTTGAGATCATATCGATCACAGAAACAGTCAGAACCAGCACAATGACTATGATCATCGCCCGGGGCCAGGCCCTTGTTCTGATGGCGAAGATCAGGGGGGCACCGATACCGCCGGCACCGACAAGTCCCAGGGTGGATGCCGCTCTCATATTGATTTCAAAGCGGTAGAGGGTATAGGAAATCAGCTCGGGACTCACCTGAGGGAGAACCGCTCTGAACAGGACTTCCATGCTGGTGCCGCCGCAGGATTCAAGGGCTTCCTTGACCCCCATGTCCATGCTTTCGATGGCTTCGCTGAAAAGTTTGCCCAGCATCCCGATGGAGTGTATCCCCAGTGCCAGGATTCCCGCCGGCGCTCCGGGGCCTACAACGCTGATAAAGATCAGAGCCAGGATCAGTTCGGGAAAGGTCCGGATCATTGTTATTATAAATTTCCCGACCAGCGACACCCTGCGGCCGACGATGTTCTGACTGGCCAGAAGGGCGAAGGGGATGGAGATGACGGCGGATACAAAGGTTCCGCTGATGGCGATGGCGATGGTCTCTATGATGGCATAGGGCAGTCCGTCGATGGTCATATTGGACAGGTACCCCATGTCGGGGTGGACAATGCCGTTCAGCAGGGAGGCGATCGTGCCCTGTGCTGTCGCCATGACTCCCTTGTAGGGAATGCCCAGCATCCCCCAGATGATCAGGAGAGTTACCCCGCCGTAGTTAATTACCCTGTAGACAATCTGTCCGGGAGAGATATTTTTTTTGACAATTATGTTTTCCATTAAACCAGCCTCTTCCTGATGTGGGAGCTTACAAAATCGATAATGAGAACGACGGCGAATGAAATGACGATGATCACTCCTACGCGGTCAAAGTTTCTCCAGGCCAGATTGTGCTCAAAGGTCTGTCCGATTCCTCCGGCCCCGACATAGCCCAGAACGGCAGCGGCTCTGACATTCACCTCGAATCCGTAAAGGGTATAGGACATGAACTGAGGCAGTATCTGCGGCATGATGGCATAGCGCAGGATATTAGGTTTATCGGCACCAAGAGACATAAGGGCTTCCACCTGACCCTGGTCTATGGCTTCAATAGACTCATAGGTGAGTTTGGATATGAGACCGAAGGTGAAGATGGAGAGGGCGACAACACCGCTGAAGGGACCGATACCGAAAACCGCCACAAACAGAGAGGCCAGTACCAGGGCCGGTATGGTTCTGAAAATATTCAATATCAGCCGGATCGGTTTGCTGATCCAGGGATTATTAAGAAAGTTCGCTGCGGCAAAAACTGCGACAGGCAGGGCGATGACGGCTCCGAATACGGTTCCCACAACGGCCATCCGTATTGTTTCAAGCAGGGGAGGGAGAACCTTCACGGTGTAAGACCAGGCGGGGGGGAAGAACATCCGGCCCAGGAGTCTTTTACCCTTGCTGAAATTCTGTATGACTTCGATCGGATTGAATCCAGCAAATATGGCGCTTCCCAGAATCAGGGCAACCAATGTCAGGACCAGGGCATTCCTTTTAAGATGATTGGGCTTGGGAACAATGATCCTGTCCATCATTCTTCTCCCAGCATCTCATCATGATGAATGGCTCTTCCGTATACCTTCTCCAGATCTCTGAGGAAGGTTTTTTTATCGATGTCTTTGATTTTTACATCATAGACGATCCGGCCTTCCTTTACTCCCACAACCCGGCTGGCATAGTTCAGGGCAAGATCCACATGGTGAAGGTTTGCAATGGTGGTGATCCCGTCTTCCTTGTTGATCTTTTTGAGGTATTCCATGACCTGAATGGTGGTGATGGGGTCAAGAGATGCGACAGGTTCATCGGCCAGCATGAGACGGGGTTCCTGTGCCAGGGCTCTTGCTATGGCGACTCTCTGCTGCTGACCTCCCGACAGATCGCTGGCTCTGCTGTGGACTTTCTCCAGGATCTCCACTCTTTTCAATGCTCTGTAGGCGATCTGCTTGTCTTCTTCGGGAAATATTCCGAGGATGGTTTTCCAGGTGGGATGATAGGCGATCCGGCCTGAAAGGACATTGGTCAGTACGGTTGCTCTTTTCACGATATTGAATCCCTGAAAGATCATTCCGATCTGTCTTCTGATGTTTCTCAACTCTTTTCCGCCGGCTTTGGTGACTTCGATTCCGTCAAAGCTGATCTTTCCCGATGTTGCCGGAATCAATTGATTGATAAGCCGCAGCAGTGTGGATTTTCCTGCACCCGACAAACCGATAATGGCAACAAACTCTCCCTCTTCAATCTTAAGATTCACATCATTCAGGGCTTTCGTTCCATTGGGATAAACCTTGCTGACACCGGTGAACTCTATCATTATGGACTCCTGTTGTTTTTGTGCTTGCATATTAATCAGTAAACTTCGTAAAATTATAGCAGATTTTGATCACAGTTTTTTATAGTAAGGAGAGTTTGATGAAAAAAAGCTTGTTTCTCGTGGCCGTGCTTGTCGTGTCACTGGCCTCTCTCGCTTTTGCAGGGGGCAGCAAGGAAGGCGATATCACCCCCGACGTTCTTGAAGTTCAGTTGATCCCCTCCCGGGATGCCACTTATCTTGATGCCCAGAGACTGCCCCTCCAGGAGCTTCTGTCCAAAGAGATCGGGATGAAAGTGAATGTTACAGTCGCTACCGACTACAATGCCCTGATTGAAGCCATGGCATCCGAACAGGTTCATGTCGGTCTTCTGGCAACAACAGCCTATGTTCTGGCTGCCGATGAAGGTGCCGCGGAAGCTATTCTGAAATCTCTCCGCTATGATGTGGACGATAACGGAAAGCTCTTAAAGGACAAACCCATGGTTTCCGGTTATAAATCCCAGCTTATTGCCGACGTCAACAGCGGCATCAAGTCGGTGAAAGATCTGAAGGGCAAGAAGATCGCCATCTCCTCCTTTACTTCCACCTCCGGTTTCGTATGGCCTGCCAACCTGCTGGCTGACAATGGAATCGATCCCGAGAAGGATGTGGAATGGATCAATGCGGGCGGACATGACAATGCCGTACTGGCAGTGTTCAACGGCGAAGCGGATGCGGCTTTTACTTTTAAAGATGCCAGAAACCTTTTTGAAAAGGAGTCATTCTACGGCGATCTTATGAAAAAAGTCGTTCTTATCACCAACACCAGTCTGATTCCCAACGACACAATCTCCGTTATCCCCCGTCTGAACAAGGATCTGAAGAAGAAGGTCCGGGATGCCTTTATTGCTATCAGCAAAGATCCGAAAGGCCTCGAGATCATCAGAGGAATCTACAACCACGAAGGTTATGAGGCCGCCAAAGACTCTGACTACAACGAAGTCAGAACCTATCTCGAAAGAAAGAATCAGTGGGATTTCTGATTTAACTGTTGAGTTTGATTTAGCAA
>QKJO01000076.1 GCA_003249275.1 Spirochaetaceae bacterium | reverse complement strand
GAAGTCCCAGGTTTTACCGGTGAAGAGGGAGGAGTCCGTCCGACCGGGATACTGGAGGTCCATGGTCACTCCCCAGAAGAGGCCAATTCCTCTCAGACAGATGAGGGCTCTGGCCGATGGAATAGCACTGAAGGTATTGCCGAACTGAACAGAGTCCCTGTAGCTCTGTTTGATTCCCGCATCAAGATCCAAATCGAGAAATCCCAGGGGAACCCGAGTCCCCAGATGCATACCCCAGGCACTGTTTTCAGGGTCTTCAAAATAGTTGTTCAGCGTATTTCCCCAGTAGAAAAGGGTGTAGAGACTCCTTGTTCCCGACTGAAAACTGAGGTAGAGTCTGTTGTCATCGCTGTATTCATACCAGGCTCCGAAATCAACTACGCCGTTTCTGGAGATGTTGATCAAACCGATGGGCAGTCCGTACATCTCTCTGGCTACATTGATCAAACCGATCTGAACACCGTGGGCCGTACCGGCCACATTGACGACCGATGCCTGCACTCCCTTGATGTAGGAGGCATGGTTGAACAGACCTGAAGCCTGAATTCCCTGGATTTCCCCGGCGAGGTTGAACAGACCCGCGCCCTGTGCTCCCGAGGAAGGTCTTCCCGCAATGTTGAACAGACCTGCCCCCTGAACTCCCTGAAGGGCTTCGCTGGAGATATTGAACAGGCCGCTTCCCTGGATGCCGTTCACGGGTCCTTTTGCGATGTTGAAGACTCCGCTGCTCTGGATGCCGTTGAGAGGTCCTCCTACGATATTGAATACGTTGGAGTACTGAATTCCGTCAAACCGGCTTTTAGCTATGTTGAATATATAGGACCCCTGGGCTCCGACACTGTCGTCTTCGGCAATGTTGAAGATAAAGGAGGCCTGAACGCCCAGAATCCTGGGGGCGATGGAACCGATCAGACCGGCCTGAAGAACAACCGTGTCCTCCTTGTTCACTTCGGGAAGGTTGATTCCCGGTACGGGTGAAAAGACAAACTTTTTCTCTCCCGAGAATTTGTCAGATTCTTCCGGCTGTTCATCTCCTCTGTACCGTGTCATCTCCAGACGGCTGTCAGAAAAGTCTTTCAGGGTCAGGTATTGCTGGGTATTCCTGTTCAGGGTGATTTCTGCGGTCATATAGTTTTCCTGATCTGCAGAATTCAGTGATCTGAAGTCGGACTTTCTGATGGTATAGGCTCCCGAGGGGAGGGCCAGTTTCAGAGTGTCACCCAGGGGTTTTGAGAATTCGGCGACCAGTTTATCCTGGCTGCTTCTGACGGAGAATCTTCCTTCCAGTTCCCCCGAGAGCTGGAGAGCCGAGGTCGGAACTGTGAGGTCGGTCAGAACAAGGTCGCCCGTTCCGGTCAGCTGAATTTCATAAGCCGGATGCTGGGGACCTCCGATTGTGGATTCGGTCTGAGCCAGGGTTTCGTCAAAGGTATGCTGATAGATTTCATTCAGCGTGACTCTTCCGTCGCCGGTCGTATCGGCAGCTCCTCTCAGACCTGAAATAAGGTAGTGGGTAAAGAAGGAGGCTCCGATTCTGTCCGACTCCTGGGAGAGTTCGGTTTCCGAACTGGAGGTCAGAAAGGCATGGCCCTCCATAGAGGAGGACTCATCGATCAGGAAGGGGGAGCGTCTTTGTCCGCCCTTCAGCCGGGTGATGGCTCCGGAGGAGCATGAATCGAGCACGGCGATGACTACATCCGCCCCCGCTTTGTCGAGCTGATCTCTGATCTCTTTGTAAAGGATCTGCTCTCCCTTGACCAGGAGTCCGTTTTCATCGGAATGGCCCGAGTAGTAGAACATGACTTCGGTCCGGCGGACCAGGGTGCCCACGTCGGCAACGTTTTGTTCAATCTCCTTGAGCCGGGAACGGATTTCCGATGCCGAGGGATTCAGAAGGAGGGTGCTGTCTTCGGGAGCGATCCCGCCGATGTCGTTCATGGTCTGGGCCATTTTAGTTGCGTCGTCCCCTGCGTAGAGGAGTCTCTGTCTGCCCTCTCCCCCGTCATTGGCTCCGATGAAGATTCCAAACCTTTTGACTTCGAGGGGTGATGCAAAGGCGCTCAGGCCCAGCAGCAGCATGACCAGAAGGGCTGCCGGCTTTCTGTATCTATTCTTCATGACTCTACTCTTTCCTTATTGGTACCGCATTTTGACTGAATTTCCCCTCCAGACCGGTGCTGCTCTTTTTAATGAGCCGGGGAATGTCCAGAACATAATTACCAGCTGCCGCGGCTGAGGCAGCAATGTCCATGACAGCTTCCGTGGAAAAGGATCTGTCCGATGTAATCAGGTAGAAGGTTTCAAAATCCGGGGCGTCGTCCAGCTCATAGGAGAAGGGCAGGTACTGTTCTCCCCCCGTTGTCAGTCTGGGGGCCCTGTCTTCATTCTCGGGCAGATGTTTTGTCACAACCCCCCGTCCGTCGACGGAGATGATCATACCGAAAGCCGGTCCGCTGACCTGATAGGTCAGCTGAAGCAGATCATGCTGTGCTGCGGAACTGTCGGTTTTCATCAGTTCCGACTCTTTTCCGCTCTGACGGTAGACTCTGAGCTGGGGTTCTTCGGCTCCCTTGATCCTTGTCATTTCCAGGCCGTCATTTCTGCTGCCGATGCTTTTCAGGGTCAGGGGAAGCATAAAGGCGATGACAAGCAGCGCAGCCGCTGCGGGGATCAGAACCCTCGCCGTCAGTCTTCTGGCAAAGGGAATGATATTGTCGGCTTCTTTTTCTTCCTCATCCTCTTCCTGGAGGGCTTCCAGTCTCCGGGCGATCCGGGCAGCCATGTCGGAGGGGGTGTATTTTTCAAGAATCTCTCTGTCCGAGGCTTTCAGTTCCTCAAGCTGCTGCTCAAGTTCGGGCCCTTTCTCATCCAGAGTCCAGGATTGGGGCAGTTCATCAAGTTTGTACAATTCCAGTTTTAAATTACTTTTTTTCATAGTGATCTTCCTTCCATTGAAAAACCGGCTTCTCTCAGTTTCCTCAACCGTCGCCTAACGCCCGAAACTGACATGGAGGTCATCTCCGCCGTCTCTTCCAGGGTCAGGCCGTCTCTGTAATGGAGAACCGCAATGGTTCGTGTCGATTCTTTCTGACTGCTGAATATCTGATCCAGGAAAATTTTGTTGACGGCGTTGTCTTCCAGATAATCCGTTCCGGCGATGTTGTCCAGAATATCTTCTCCCGTGGTCATCCTTTTCTCCTTTCTGATGATATTCAGACAGTGATTGGTGGCAATCGTGTAAAGCAGGCTGGACGGATAGCTGTCTTTCAATACATCCTTCTTGCTCAGTACTTTGACAAAAACATCCTGCATGGCATCCAGAGCCAGATCCTCGTCCTTCAGCAGGCTTCTGCAGCGCCTCAATACCATGGGGCCGTATTTAGTGTATAGTTGTTCGATATTGATCGCCAGAATTGTACCCTCCTGATCCGCTCTCAATTGTCATTCAAAATGGTAGTGATAATGATCATAACGATAGTGTCTTTCATGCAGGCTGTAGGAGTAACCCACGGTAAATGAAACCTGATGACCGGCGAAGTCCTGCAGTGGTATCACGGTCCCGGGAACGGTCCATTGATCCAGTTTCCATGACCAGCGCATACCGGCATAAAAGCCCCCGTGAAACACAAGGTTGCCCCCGGCGGAAAGGAAGGGATAGAGCGACATCTTCAGCTCATCTCCATCCTGCAGCCTGACCGAACCGGCATTTCCGATGCCTGCTTCGATAAAAGGATCAAGGAAACTCTGTGCTCCGAATAAATGATACCGCATAAAGAGTTGGCCTTGCCAGTCCAGCATCGAGTTATTCAGCTCATCGGTGTAAAAATTAACAATTGTATCCATTCCAAAGCCCGTATTGTCGGAGGTTATAGCCTCCGTCTCCAGTCCCCAGAAGCTGAATCCTCCTTCCCGTTCAGACATCCGGCTGTTGTCGGTTTCAGGTTCACTGGCCAGGATGCCGGCTGTCCGGAATGTCTCGTGTGCCGATAGGGTTGCGGCAGCCGTCAGGGTCAATATCAGTACAAGGATTCTGTTTTTCAGTGCCATTTCAGTTCCTCTTTTTCAGTCTTTACCTTTTAAACAGAGGAGGGGAACCGAAATGTCACTAATTTTTTTAGATTTTTTCTATTATTGGAATAATGCGGTATCGAGGCGGGAAAACTCAGTCCAGGGGGACAACCTTGCCGACATAGGGCAGGTTGCGGTGTTTCTGGGCATAGTCGATTCCGTAGCCGATGACGAATACGTCAGGGATTGTGAACCCGATATAATCAACGGGAACTTCCACTTCCCGTCTTTCCGGTTTGTCCAGGAGAGTACAGATTTTAAGGGAAGCCGGTTCTCTCAGGGCCAGGAATTCCTTCACCCGTTCCAGTGTATAACCGGTATCGATGATGTCCTCCACGATGATGACGTGGCGACCCCGGATTTCTTCTTCCAGATCTTTCTTGATCTGGACATCCCGGGAGGAGTCCATTGAATTTCCATAACTGGAGACGACCATAAAATCGATCCGGGCGTCAAGATTGATGTTCCGGGCAAGATCGGCCAGAAATACGGTGGAGCCCCGCAGGAGTCCCACAAGGATAATTTCGGGTGCTTCGCTATAGTCCGCTTCAATGGTCTTTCCCAGTTCCCGGACTTTTTCGGCCAGTCTTTTTTCATCGATAAGCACTTCAATTGAATAGTTCATCCTGTCTCCCATAGTTGTCAGTTCTCCTGAAAAACGACCTGATCCCGGCCTTTTTCTTTTGCCCTGTACAGGGCGTGATCGGCCATTTTGACCAGATTTTTCGGATTCTCTTCCTTAAGCGGTGTTGCTGAACCCACACCGATGCTGATTGTCAGTTTTTTTCCGAGGGGGCTGGTCGAATGCTCAATGTTCATCTCGCGAACGGCGGAGAGAATCTTCTCCGCAATTTCCAGAGCCCCTGTCCTGTCGGTATCCGGGAGGATCGCGACGAATTCCTCTCCGCCGTAGCGGGAAAGGGTGTCGGATCTCCGTTTCATCGTTCTGGATATGGTCTCAGCCACCGCCTTGAGGGCGTCATCCCCGGCAGAGTGACCGTAGGTGTCATTGTAGGGTTTGAAAAAGTCGATATCCATCATCAGGATGGACATGTTTGTCTGTTCTCTCATATTGCGGTACCACTCACGGTCCAGCATTTCGTCAAAATAGCGTCTGTTGTGAATTCCCGTCAGTCCGTCCATGTTGGAGATGGTTTTCAGCTGCCTGTTTTTCTCTTCAAGCTGATGCTGGAGTTCTTCCATCTCTACAACTTTGGCATTGAGTTCGTAGGTTTTATACTCCAGTTCCTTCTTCTGCCTGTGCAGTTCGAGGAAGATGCCCACCTTGCATTTCAGAACCAGGGGTTCGATCGGTTTTGTAAGAAAATCAACGGCCCCCGCATCATAACCCTTGAAAATATGGTCCTGTTCCATTCTGTCGGCGGTGATGAATATTATGGGGATGTTTCTGGTTCTGCTGCTGCTGCGCATCAGCTCCGCCGTCTCGTAGCCGTCCATACCGGGCATTCTTACATCAAGGAGAACAAGGGCAATCTCATGATCCAGAAGAAGGGCCAGGGCCTCCTGACCCGATTCCGCCTTGATAATGTTGAAATCCGGTGTATCCAGGAGGGACTGGAGGGTTAGTAAATTCTCTTTTTTGTCATCGACGAGAAGAATGTTCATCTTTCTGGAATCCAGTTCGCTCATTACTTACCCTTGCCAGCGTTTTCTTTCAATAGATTATTGAGGTAAATGCCGATCTGATCAAGAGGAAGAACGATGTCTGCATATTTAGATGCCGATTTCGGCATGGTTTCAGACTCGGCCGTCCGGCTGTCCTGTACGATCACCAATCCCCCCCTTTTTTTTATCCTTCCCGCACCGGCCGTACCGTCAGCATTGGCTCCTGTCAGGACGATTCCGATCAGTCCTTCCCGCCAGGCGTCAGCCGCCGTCTCAAAGAGCACATCGATGGAAGGGCGGGAAAAGTTGACGGGAGGGGATACGGAAAGGGCAAAGGTTCCCTCCTCTTCGATCAGCAGGTGATAATTGGGAGGGGCGATATAAACGCATCCCTTTTCGGGTTTCATCTTGTCCTCCGCTTCATAGACTTCAAGATTACTGTTCTTCCTGATGTGCCTGACCAGATAATCATCCGAGTCGGCGCTGAGATGCTGGACGATCACAACAGGAATTTTGAAGTTTTCGTTCAGAGGAGAGATCACGGCGGGCAGGGCAGTCAGACCGCCGGCGGATGCGCCGATGACAACGGCTTTGAATTCCGGTTTCATCTTTTCTTCCTGTAAATCTTCTGACTCAGTACCACCGGTTCGAACAGATGGCTGCATTCGGAAAATTTGAGGGACTCTTTGGAACCGAGGCAGAGAAACCCTCCCGGGATCAGACTGTCGTAGAACATACGGAGAACCTTGTTCTGCAGCTCCTGATTAAAATATATGAGAACATTCCTG
>QKJO01000020.1 GCA_003249275.1 Spirochaetaceae bacterium | reverse complement strand
TTCGTTGCAGAACTCATCCATATCCAGGATGATAAACTTGTCGGGAAAGAGGATCTTGCGAAGCTGCTGGACAAGTATCAGCTGTCCGTGGAGGACACCAGCAAACTTCAGATGCTCATCGACAGGCATTTGACAAGAGCCGCAGAGTATTCCCGCCGGGAGAGGTGGGACAATGCGATCGTAGAAACCGAACGGGCCCTGCTGTTCTCTCCCCTTGATAATGAGATCCGTCTTGAACTGGCGGAACTTTTCCTCCAAAGAAGCACAAAGTACGGCTACCTCCAGAAGGATCTGAACAGAGCGGAACATGAGATTCAGGATGCTCTGACACTGGAACCGGAAAACACGGAAGCCAGAAAGTTTCAGAAGGAACTGAAGGACCTGAAGAAAATGCTTCAGGGAAAGCAGAACAACAGGAAATTCATTCCCCTCCTTATTGCCCTTTTCCTGATTCTGGGAATAGCACTGTTCCCTCAGATGCGCAAAAGATTTCAGTTTCTCTCTCTCAGGAATCAGGAGGAGCAGATCTCTTCAAACCCGGCCGTACCGGTCTGGGAGACGAAAAAAGTGGAAATCATCACCTCCGATGCTTTTGCCGAAGAATTTGATCTCACCCTGAAGGAGACGACGGTGATCAGAACGGCCGTCTCCGGCACTCCGGCGTTGCGTATCTCAGGATATCTGCAGCCGATCAAGGACGACTACAGTCAGCTTGAACTTTCACTCATGCCCGATACGGGGACATCCGAAGGAATCACAGTATCCCTCGTCAGTCCTGAAGATGCGCCTTTGCGGAGAGGAGAGACCGAAAGTTTCAGCAGGTTTATCTATCTTAAGGATTCTCCCGAGACATATGAATCCCTTTATGTTTCCATCGGAACCAGCCGCAAATACTATGAAGAGGGAAGTGTTCAATGGGAGAGGATCGATTATTTCAGGACGGCTCCTCTGCCTCAGGGTGTGTTTATTGATCTGGAAGGACAGCTCCACTCTCTGCTGGAGGGATATGACAGATATTATCTTTTTTATGATATCCGCCTGTCCAGCAGGGGTATGGAAGGGTTGCGGGCCCTGGATCTGAACTGTCTCTGGACCGATGAGTCCGGTCAGGCTGCAGCCGGGAGAACACTCTCCCTTGTTGATGATCCGGCAGTTCCCGTTCCTCCCCGCTCTGTACAGACTACCCGGATTATGTTTGATCTGCCCAAAAGATCCGGTATTGAAGGGGGACGTCTTGATGTCACTCTTGAAAGGGCGGAAAAGGAATAAATTTTGAAAGTCACAGAGATCGACTGGGAGTCATGGACTCCCACTGAGAATGCAGTCATCAGTTATATAATCAAGGGCAATTCGGTTCTTCTTATCCATAAAAAGACCGGTCTGGGAGCCGGAAAGATCAATGCTCCCGGCGGACATATCGAGGAAGGAGAGAGTCCGATGGAAGCCGCCGTCAGGGAGACGGAAGAGGAAGTCGGACTGATCACCAGGGATCTTGAATTTTCGGGTGACCTGTATTTTCATTTCACCGACGGTCTGAAGCTGAGGGGGACGGTATTCCTCTGCCGTGATTTTTCAGGCGAGCTTATCGAGACCGACGAAGCGCTCCCGTTCTGGTGTCCCATGGATGAAATTCCCTGGGACAGAATGTGGGAGGATGATATCCACTGGCTTCCTCAGGCCATAAGAGGGGCCATTTTCAGCGCCAGATTCATCTTTGACGGAGAAAAAATGGTGGATAAGGAGATTGAGTTCTTTAATTCAGCTGCGCTTCAAGGTCGATCATAGCCTTGAAGGAGGAGTTTTCCTTTTTAAGCTCTTTGGATCCTCTGGTGATTTTACAGAGGCTCAGTCCCAGAGTCTCGGCAATTTTCCGCTGAGGCAGTCCATCTTCGATCAGTTTTACCAGAGCCCATCGGGTGGCTACCTCATGAATTTCATTTTTTGTGAGAAGACTGAATAGAAAATCTTCTATCAGTTTTTTATCATCAGTCGCTGCCAGAGCGGCGGAAAGTTCACTGATCGCCTGCTGGTCATCCATCCGAATCCTCCTGTTTTGCAGATTTCAGAAATTCCTCTTCCAGACCGAAATCATGGATTTTCCTGTGCAGTGTCTTTCTGCCAATACCCAGAACTTCTGCCGTCCTGCTCTTGTTGCCCCCGGTGAAATTCAGAGTGGATCTGATGATGATCTTTTCCGATTCGGCCATGGTGGTACCCATGGGAATCCTTATGGAACTCTGGTCATCCGCAGATGCGGATATATCAGGAGGCAGATCCTGAGGCATTATAAAATGGCCTTTCGACAGGACCACCGCACTTTCTATACAGTTTCTGAGCTCTCTTATATTACCAGGCCAGGAATAATTATATAAGGCCATGGCGGCCTTGTTATCAATACCTTCAATGGATTTTCCGTTTTCCTCTGAAAACTCCTTGAGAAAGGCACTGGCCAGGAGAGGAATATCCTCCTTTCTTTCTCTGAGAGGGGGAATGTGTATATTCACAACATTCAGACGGTAGTAGAGATCCTCCCTGAAATTGCCTTTAGCGATTTCGCTTTTCAGGTCTCTGTTCGTGGCCGCTATAATCCTCGTATCGATAGAGATGGGCTGACTTCCGCCCACACGTTCAAACTCCCGCTCCTGGAGAACTCTGAGAATCTTGATCTGAACCGAAGGGTTGATCTCTCCGATTTCATCCAGAAATATTGTGCCTCCGTCGGACATTTCGAAACGTCCTTTCCTCTGGGCGGCCGCACCGGTAAACGAGCCCTTCTCATGACCGAAGAGTTCACTCTCCAGCAGTGACTCGGAAAGGGCGGCGCAGTGGACTTTGATAAACGGCTTTTCCACACGCTGGGAGGTTTCGTGAATGGCGTCGGCGACCAGTTCCTTCCCCACTCCGCTTTCACCTGTGATCAGGACCGAAGCCTTTGTTCCGGCAACCTGTTGAATGAGCTCAAAAACTCGCTGCATCTGGCTGCTTTTTCCGATGAAGCTGGCCTTGCTTTTCCGGCTCTCCAGCTTTCTTATCTCTTCCTGCAGCTCCCGGTGTTTGAGAACCATCTCCCTCGAAGAAAGAGCTCTCTTGACGAGCAGAGACAGGCGATCCAGGTTCAGGGGCTTTGTGAGAAAATCATAGGCTCCGTCTCTCATGGCATTGACGGCATTTTCAACTGTTCCGTGGCCGGTCAGGATGATGACGGGTACGGTAGGATAGGCCGATGATATCTTTTTGAGCAGTTCTTCTCCCGATACCTTGGGCATCCTCAAATCCGTCAGGACAAGATCGATTTCCGTTTTGACCATGATCTTCATGGCATCGCTTCCGTCTTCCGCCATGAAAACTTCATAACCTTCCAGCTCCAGAGCCTTTGCCAGTCCCAGTCTTATGTTTTTTTCATCATCAACTACAAGAATCTTGAATTTCACGTCTCTTCACCGTCCCAGACCAGCAGCTTTTTATCCCTTTGAGGTATGGGTAGGAGGATTGTAAATGTCGTACCCTCCCCCTCTTTGGAAAACACACGGAGTTCACCTCCATGTTCCTTGATCACTTTATATACAACAGTCAGACCGAGGCCTGAACCGTTTTCCTTGGTCGTGAAATAGGGTTCGAAAATCTTTGAAACCACGTCCGATGGAATCCCCGTACCCGTATCTTTGATCCTTATATAGACCATATTGTCTTTCGAATAGGTGCTGAGTGTCAGAGTACCGCCGAATTCCATGGCTGCCAGAGCATTTTTGATAATATTGAGCAGAGCCTGTTTTATAAGTTTTTCATCCAGATTCAACAGAGGCAGATCTTTCTGTGGAAATTCCTCCACCGTAATCCCTGCTTCCTGGAGTTCGTACTGGACGAAGGTGATCAAATCCTGAATGATCGTATTGATATCCATGAGAGCCGGATGGGTATCCATCGGTCTGACCGCAAACAGATAATCCACGACAATGGAGTTGAGTCTGTCCACCTCTTCACTGATGACGGAGAGGTACTCTTCAAGATCGCTTCTGCAGGTTTCACTGTCTGCGTTGAGTGACTTTTGCATCAGCTGCAGATAGATGCTTATACTTCCCAGCGGATTTTTGATCTCATGAGCCACGCTGGCGGCCATGGTCGTCATGGAGGCGAGACTCTCGGCCCGGCGCAGTCTGGCTTCTTCCAGCCTTTTGTCGGTGACATCTTCAAAATAGATGAAATCCCCCTGTATCCTCCCCTCCTTGACCACAGGCATGACGCCTACGGCCAGAGTGACATCCCTGTTCAGGGTTTCGAGGGTAAAATCCCGGGGTTTCACCGTGTCCGCATCCAGCAGAGATTCTTTTACAAAATCGGATATATCCCTGTCCAGAATGACTTCCCAGGCCTTCAGTTTATCAAATCCCTGCTGCTGGAGGGGCACCATTCTTTTGACGGGAATATTCATAAACTGGATATAGTGGTCTGATCTGGCGACGATCACACCGATGGGAAGGGAGGACAGAACCATCTCCAGAAGTTCTATATCCTTTACCTCCTCGGCGAGGATGGCGATGAGATTGTTGATCTGTCCCGTATCCAGTTTCGGTAAGGCTTCCAGAGCCTTAGCTACAAAATGCCTCATATCTATCTCTCATACTATAAAACAGACTCTCAAGAAGGAACAGGGAGCTCTGGTTGTACCTTTGGGAGTTGGATGCACACTTGTTGATCTCCTGCAGAATCTCCGTAACCAGAATCTGCCCCCTGACAGTGGAATAGAACTCAGGATCTTCCCTGAATCTCAGTCTTAGTTCATCGCTCAGCAGCCGCAGAAAACTTTTAAGATCCTCCTTGCCCTTTGCCTTGTCAAAGTAGAGAAAGAGATCTTCCAGTTCTCTGATGGAGCCGCCGTTGATGGTTATATCGGTGAAAAGCCTTATGTGATTGTTTATAAAATTATAATCCGTATCCGACCATCTCTGGAAAAACTGAAAGAGGCTGGTGTCGGAAGATTCAAAACGGAACAGCTTTTCGAGCACCAGGGCTGATGATTCCATGGACCGGGGTGTGAACTCATAATGCCTGACCCGGGACCTGATGGTCTGGATCAGACTCCCTTTTCTGTCAGTGGTCAGGATGAAGGTGACATGGGGCGGCGGTTCTTCCAGTATCTTCAGAAGTGAGTTTGCCGCCGAATCCAGCAGGGTGTCAGCCTTCTCGATGATGACGATCTTTGCCTTTCCTGTACTGGTTCTGTGGGCCCATTTGCTGATATTTCTGATCTGATCAATGGGGATGGTTGCCGGAATGGCCGGCAGAAGATTCCGAACGTGGTTGATCATATCATCCAGGCAGGATTTCAGCTCTTCCTCTTCCATAAGGGGCTTTTCCGGGTCCAGAAGCTCAAGAGCTTCCGTAAGTGAGGAGAGGCTTCCGTTGAACTTTGTAAGTTTTTTCTCCTGACCCTCCCAGAGAACCGGCTCAAATCGTTTAAGGAGCTTCCGGATGTTCCGTATGAACATAAAAGAGGCAAAAACGGCTCTTGTTCTGTTCAGCAGTTCGGCCGAAGCCTTGATTTCTTCCAGAAAATAGCGGCGGCCGAGGAGAAGAAGATCGGGATTGATCATGACCCTGTGGTCCCGGCAGGAACGGCAGTCACAGTCCCAGGGAGCCTTGTCCCTGGAACAGGAGATGCCCCTGGCAAGCTCCAGAGCCGCCGTCATCTTTCCGCTGTAATCCTCACCGCTGAACAGCAGGGAGTGAGGCAGCGAGTTGTGCAGTATGCCGAGAGTGAGCTGTTTTTTAATGACATCCTGTCCTATCAGATTCTCAAACAATTCAGACTCTCCCCGATGATATTTTTTTCATGATCGCCCCTGCCGGTTTGTCCAGGGCGGGCAGAAATCTTTCCAGGTAGGGCATGATAGCCGACTTTTCCGTCAGCTTGCCCAGATCGATGAAGTTCTGGAAATCAATGAAATAGACAAGGAGAAAACAGATGAGAATTCCCTCGAGAAGGCCGAAGAAAAAACCGGCAAGCCTGTCGACGCTCTCAAAGGGCGTTTCATTGATCAGGTAGACGATGCCCTTCTGAATCAGTTTAAACAGGATGAAGGAGGCCAGGAAAATGGCTGCAAAGGCGATGAAATCCGCGCCGTCTTTCAGAGAGGATTTCCCCTGCAGCCACTGAGCTCCGTCGGGATAGAACACGGCGGCAAGAAGCAGACTGATGAAGAGTGCCGCCAGAGAAATAATCTCCTGAACCATTCCTCTGAACGCACCCCTCAGGGCACTGATGACGATGAGAGCAAGAAATATATAATCCAGAATTCCAATCTGCATTCAGAACTCCTCTTCCAGAAGATACTTAACTATAACATCTTCGGCTCTGTTTATCACAAAATTCCGGCAATTCGCCGACATCCGCTCAAGTAGATCCTTATCTTCAGTGAGTTGAAGAACTGCATTGAGCAGTTCGACGCTGTCGGGAGTTTCACTCTCCAGAACCAGGGCCATCTGGTTTTTCTTCATGATTCCGGCGTTTCTGATCTGATCCCCCCGGCTGCC
>QKJO01000102.1 GCA_003249275.1 Spirochaetaceae bacterium | reverse complement strand
CTCTCAACGGATCATCTTCCAGAGAATCCAGTTCTTCATCGATCTGTGATCTTCTTCCCTTGTAGGCCAGAACCGTTCCCGTGTCTTCTTTGAGGATCTTTTTAAGATGTTTGATCAATTTGTTCTCCAGTGGAGAAAATCCCCTGAAGGTGATCAAATCATACCGTTCTGTCAGTTTTTCCATGGATTCTTCGATCACAGAGACATTTGTCAGGCCCAGAGTCAGGATGATATTCCTCAGAAACCCCGTCCTCTTGCCGGATCTCTCCACCAGATGAAATCTCACCTGGGGCAGCATAACGGCCAGGGGGATACCCGGCAGTCCGGCACCGGAACCGATATCCGCCACGACCACAGGGCTCAGGCTCTGCATGGTCTTCACACCCGTAAGGGAATCCAGGACATGGCGGATGATCAGATCATCACCTTCCGCATTGACCAGACCATACCTCGGGTTCCACAATTCCAGCTCCTCTACATACTTCTCCAGAAGAGCCACTTTTTCGGCATCCGGCTCAAAACCCAGTTTGGCCAGTCCGTTTTCCAGAAGTCCCATTACTTCTCCTAATCTTTTAATTCAGCTCAGCGGCTTTCCGAACCGGCTGAGCAATACCGTCAAAACGGCAATATCGGAAGACCTGACACCGGAAATCCTGGATGCCTGTCCCACCGAACGGGGTCTGATCTTGATCAGCTTTTCCCTGGACTCTTTGGAGATTCCCTCCAGCTTGTCGTATTGAAAGTCCTCGGGAATGAGCATGTCTTCCATCTTTCGGAACCGGGAAACCTGCCTCTCCTGACGGGCGACATATCCCTCATATTTGACATCCAGTTCGGTGTGCTGCAGCCAGGGGGCTGTATAGTCCTTCAGTTCGGGCAGATATTCGGTCAGGATATCCAGCGAAACAGCCGGATCCTTCAGCGCCATATAGAGAGACTTTCCCACATGAGGCTGTAAATCTGGTTTTTCTGCGGTCCAGCTACCGCTTACACGTTTCTGCCGGAGCAGTTCCTTGATCTCTTCGATCCCTTCCCTTTTCCGGTTGAACATCTCTTTCATTGAATCCGTAGCCAGGCCCGTTTCCTCACAGTAGGGGAAGAGCCGCATATCCGCATCATCATGGCGGAGGGAGAGACGGTACTCGGCCCGGGAGGTGAACATTCTGTAGGGCTCATTCGTACCCATGGTCACCAGATCATCAATCAAAACACCCGTGTATGCCTCAGCCCTGGTGAGAACAAGCGCATCCTTACCCTGAAGCTTCCGGGCGGCATTGATACCCGCCATAAGACCCTGACAGGCGGCTTCTTCGTAACCGGATGTACCGTTTGTCTGTCCGGCGACAAAGAGTCCCCGGTGCCGCTTGCTCTCCAGGGAGGAAAAGAGCTGGGTCGGCTCAAGATAGTCATATTCCACCGCATAACCCGGCCTCATGACCTGTACATTCTCAAGTCCGGGAAGTGTTCTCAGAAACTCCTCCTGAACGACTTCGGGCAGGGAGGACGAGATCCCGTTGAGGTACATCTCCTCCGTATCCAGTCCCTCGGGCTCTACAAAGATCTGATGCCTCTCCCGGTCGGGGAAGCGTTTGACCTTGTCTTCGATGGAGGGACAATACCGTGGCCCGGTTCCGACGATCTCCCCGGAAAACAGGGGTGACAGATGAAGATTGTCCCTGATGATTTTATGGGTATTTTCATTCGTATAAGTGATATGACAGGGAACATGGGGACGGTCGGTCTCTTCTCTGAAGAAGGAAAAAGGCTGCATGATCTCATCGCCACCCTGCTCCTCCATTTTAGAAAAATCAAGACTGGATCGTCTGACTCTCGCCGGAGTTCCCGTCTTCAGCCTTCCCACCGTATAGCCTCTCTTTCTGAGGGCATTTCCCAGACCGACGGCAGCCGGTTCTCCCAGGCGGCCGGAGGACTGACTGAAACTTCCTATGAAGATCTTTCCCTCCATAAAGGTGCCGGTCGTCATAACCACTACCAGGGAACTGAATTTCCGTCCCCTTTCCGTCAGAACCCCCTGACAGATGCGGTCTTCAGGATCTGTCAGAAGATCGGTTACCGTATCCTGAAACAGGTAAAGATTCTTCTGCAGCTCCAGAGTTTTTTTGGCAAGCCGGGCGTAGAGATTCTTGTCCGCCTGAGCCCGGGGTGCCTGGACAGCAGGTCCGCGGCTCCTGTTGAGTATCCGGAACTGGATCATGGACCCGTCAATCAGCCGGGCCATTTCGCCGCCCAGGGCATCCACTTCCCTGACTATATTCCCCTTGGAGAGTCCCCCCACCGCAGGATTGCAGGAGAGACGGCCGATGGCATCCAGACTCTGGGTAATGAGCAGAGTTGAAAAATCCAGACGGGAAAGGGCCAGCGACGCCTCTATTCCGGCATGACCGCCGCCAATGACGATTGCATCAAAATCCATCAGTTTCTATCCTTAAAACCGGTTACTTGCCGACGCAGAACCGGGAAAACATCTTTTCCAGAATATCCGTTGAGGAAACCTCACCGGTAATCTCGCCAAGCGCCTGCAGAACATCCTGAAGATCCATTGCAAGAATATCCACGGGCAGGCCATTATGAATAGCCTCTTCCACTTTTACAACCCCGGCAGAAGCCCTTTCCAGAAGTTCCTTCTGCCGCAGGGAGTCGATAACCGCGTCCGAACCGACCCGGGAGGCATCTCTGAAGACCCTTTTTACCAGTGCATCCTCGAGATCCGTAAAACCCTCTCCCGTCAGAGTGCTGACGGGGATTGCGGAACCAGGTGCCTTTTTCGGGCTGATATCGCTCTTGTTCCAGACAAGGATTTTCTCTTCATCCGGATTCCGGATCAGCTCCTCTTCCTCCGCCGTCAGTTCTGCCGTGCCGTCTATCACATAGACGAGGATCTGGGCGTTTTCCATCACCTGCCTGGTCCGCCGGATACCCTCTTCCTCGATGGGATCATCCGAATCTCTCAAACCGGCCGTATCATAGAGTCTGACGGGAATTCCGGAAAGGGAAATCCAGGATTCCAGATAGTCGCGGGTTGTACCGTGCACATCGGAAACGATGGATCTGTCCTCCTTGAGAAAGAGGTTGAAGAGGCTGGATTTTCCGGCATTGGTCCTGCCGGCCAGAGCAACGACTATGCCCTCCTGATAGATTTTCCCCACCCGGTAGGAGTCGATCAGTTCCTGAAGACCCGTCTTCAGTTCTTCAAAATCCTGCCGGGGAATGGGTGGAGCCTCCACCTCGTCATCGGGATAATCCAGCTGAATGGCAAAAATGGCAGCCATGGACGAGGCGATGTCCTTGAAACGGTTGATCCTCTTTTCTACACCGCCGGAGAGACGGCTCAAGGCCAGTGACTGGGCCTTGCCGGATTTGGAACTGATGATCTCCTGAACCGCTTCGGCCCTGGTCAGATCCATCTTGCCGTTTACAAAGGCTCTGAAAGTAAACTCGCCGGGAGAGGCCTGTCTGAAGCCGGACCGGAACAGGAGGGAAAGGATCTTCTGAATCCCCGGAAGGCTTCCGTGACAGTAGAGTTCCACACTCTCCTGTCCCGTATAGCTGCCGGGCGCTCTGAAGGGAACCGCCATAATCTCATCCAGGGATTCACCGGTTTCGGGATTCCGGATCATGCCGTACACCATCTTCCGGTTTTCCCCGTGAACAAGATCCCCGGAAAATAACGGAGCCAGCGCCTCAATTGAACCCTCTCCGGAAGTCCGGATAACGGCTATGGCACTTTCAGCCCAGGGTGTTGCCAGAGCTGCAATCCTGTCATCAGGATCATACAATTCGTGATTCATACAAATTGTAGAATACAGAATTCGTCAAGACTGATCAATGAAGGACTGAGAGTGTTGAAGGCTAATTATTCCAGAGTCTGTATGATTTCCTCTGCAAATGCTTTCCCCAGCTCCCGGAAGGAAGTGGAGACGGCCAGTGTATTGCTCCTGCTTTCCACAGACTTGTCCGTATTCATCGAAAAGAGGATCTCGCTGCTTTCCACATCCACGACCTTGAGGTAGCCGGCCGTATTGACCCGGAAGGAATCATTTCTCGTTTCAAAGTCCTCGATTCCTACAACGCCGAAAATGACTCTTGTGTACTTTCCCTTGTACTGAGCCCTGAGATCCCGCAGGAATTCCGCTTCCGACAGACTGGAAAGCTCCTTGGGATCCAGAGGGAGAATAGAGATGTTGAAACCGTTCTGTGCAAGAGAATCCAGCAGACTGAAGGCTGAATCCTCCTGTCTCAATGCCGAACCGGTGATGTCGGTATGGAGAAGTACAATGCCCATGGGTACGGATCGGGCGCCTGAAGAGACATCCAGATCGTAGCTGTTTGTTTTCTTTGCCACCCAGTCCTTAATGCCGCTGACATCCAGTCCGTCATTTTCAAGACTTATAAGACCGGCATGGAAATCTCTGCTTCCGGGAACAAATTTGACTGCGGATTTTCCTGTAAAGGGAATAAAGGGGTGATAGAACTCAAGAAGACCGTTTGCATTGCTGACGACTCTCCTTACAAAGTCGCCTCTGGTGCCGTCCCTTTTCTTTCCCTGATAATTCACAAGGAATTCCACACTCTCCAGTCCCTTCCCTTCGGTGCTGCAGAAAAGCTGAAAGGGAATATCTATGCGAAGATTGGACATGACTCCATCGGGAATCCTCAAAGTTTCGACATCGATCCTCTGCAGCAGACTCAAAGCTTTATCGAGAAACTGCCGGGAAATCTCATCCTTCATCAGTCCGGTCAGAGACTGAACATAAACAGCCGCCCTGATCAGCTCTTCAGCACTCTGATAAAGGTTGCCCTCCTCTTCAAAACGGGCGGCTTTTTCCAGCATGTCCTTCAACTGTTCATCACCGCCGTAAAGCCGGTCGATCATCATTTCGAAAAGACTGTCTTCCGCATTCTTGTTCAGATAAAAAGCACCGAAATAATAGGCACCGCTGTCCGTTTCGATCCATTCCTGGTTGATCACGCTCAGGTAACCGGCAAGCCAGCTGTCATTTCCTTCGATGATCTTTCTGATCTCCGCTTTCATGAGAGATACATCACTGCCTGATTTTCCGGACAGGCTTTCCGAAAGAGAGGTGATCCTGTCGTAAAGCTGGTCGATTGCCGATTGAAGGGCTTCCTCCCGGTGCGAACCGGCGGAGGATATTTTTATAAGATATCTATCCGCATCTTCTGATTCGGTCAGCTCTGAAAACCAGGCCGGCTCCTGAGGAAGAGAGGCTTTACCTCTGGAGGCGCACCCCGCCGTCAGCAATATAATGAGCAGTATCAGCAGATAAAAGGCAGATCTGATGTGGTTCTTCAATGATGCAATTCTCTTTTTTTAGTTCCGGTACAACCGGATGGATAATATATCTTCCAGGGTCTCCGAAACCCCGTTTTCAGGAAAAATTTCAAAATTCAGGAATCTCTGATAATCGAACGGCCCGCTCATATCCGTCTCAAGAGAGGTGCTGAGAAACAGTCCCCTCTGATCATTGGATAAGGACAGGATGATTCTATCCCGTCCGTACCCTTCCGAACCGACACCGTCAGAGGGCATTGTATACAGGTATCTGCCCGTCTCATCTTCAAGTATAAACTTCCAGCTTCCCCTGCTGTCCGGGTCCCTCTGAATTTCCAGAGTGGACAATCCGTCGCCGAGTTCCACGTTTTTGACGGAAATAAGATCTGTCCGTCCCCTGCTTTTCTCATAGAGAGTCACCATATTCTCTATGCCTGCAGCGGGAGGATTCTGAACGACCTGACTGCTTCCGGCATCATCCATTGTAGAAACGCCCAGAGTATACCAGTTCATAGGAAATCCCTGGAGAGTTCCGTCCTTACCGATATAGGTTTTTCCTTCAACAAGGGATGAAACAGGAACACCTTCATCATGGGAGAGAACTTTGCCGGAATTCTTCCAGCTCATGGATGCGACACCCTGCCCGGCAGTATATCCCACTTCCAGATAAACAGCGTCGGTCGACAGGATGTCATCCACTGATAAAACTGAGTGGAAGTAGCGGGAATAGGACCTGAATTCGCTCAGGAATTCCCTGGTCTCGGAAAGATAGAGTACTGAGAAGTAATTGCTGCTGTCCCCGGTCCTGAAAAGGTTGTAGATTCCCCCTTCGGGAAGGGTTGAGTATGAAAAAGCCATGGTCAGAAGAAAATCTTTTGCCCGGCCTTCAGGGGTCAGGGGAAGGGCATACTGATTGAAAACAAGACCGTCATCCACTCCGAAGGAAATACCGGAATAGCTGCCCTGAGAATAGGGTTTGGGAGAACCGAGAACAAGGGGAACATCGTCCGGATTCATGCGGTTGGTCATCCCGTCGCTGAAATCGATAAAATACTGATAGGTTCTGTCTTCAATGAATTTCCAGGCACCACTGTCGCCGTCCAAGGAGGTGACAAACAGATCGGAGTGGCGGTAGACGGAACTGACAAGGTCATCACCGGCGGCAGCAGGAAACAATTCGGCTTTGAGAGTAAACACACCCTCCTCTTCCGGAACCTTGAAATTACAGAT
>QKJO01000034.1 GCA_003249275.1 Spirochaetaceae bacterium | reverse complement strand
GAAGGCTACGGGGTTGGATCTGAAGAAAAGCCGGTCATCGGCGGATCTGAATTTCAGTTTCATCCTGCGCGGCATGGAACGGAAACTGTCCCACAGGACGATGTCCTCCCCGGCCAGGACGCCGAAGGATCTGTCTGAAAGAGTAAAAAGAGAAACAGCACCCCGTCTGGAACCGATGTCCTCCCTGGGAATAAGATGCTTCAGCTGCAGCCTGCCTTTCTCCTCCCCGTCGGTTTTATTCATCATGATCCAGTGTTCGGCGTTCCGGTTGAACATAAGAAGAATATATCTGTCGGGATTCAGACTTAAAACGTTAAGGATCGTCTCGTCACTGCCCGTTGTAAAATGGCAAATTTTTTCCTGTAAAGCTCTCAAAACTGTACTCATCCCGGCATTATTAAATTATTGCAAAGCAACAGTGTACCGAAATTCAGGACTTGTCAAGATCATAGACGGCCCTGCCGGGATGAGTCGGGCCCTACCCTTGATCGATTCGGGCAGATATAATGTAGGCAGCAAAATACAAGGAAAAACAATGATCTCATACAGAATAATTATCCCTGCCGTTCTTTTTCTATCCGTCCTTTTCTCCCTGAACGCCGAAGAAAACTATCTGGCTTCTGCCGACTCTCTGATCGGGGACAGAAAATACAACACCGCCTGGGAGTACCTCCACGAGCATGCCGATTCCATTGATTTTGCCGACTTTATGATCAAAAAAACCGAACTGAGCCTCAGATACTTTGCTTTGACCAACATGCACCGTATGTTTGCATTCAAGGATCTCCAGGAGGGCGAAGATCTTTACGAACTGAGAAAAGAACAGGGAAACCATGAGCTGAAGCTGTTTGACCCGGAAGGCGGTCTCAGCATGGCCATAGAACAGAACCCTGAAAGAGCGGATCTTTACTACTGGCTGGGCGAGTTCTATAACGAGGTTCTTACATTCTACGGGGAGTCATGGTTCAAAACCGGCGATGAGCTGAAAAGCCTTATAAGGGAGAATCTTACCGCAGCACTGACCAGGGGAATGGAAACGGAGGATCTCTACTCAAAACTGGCCCATATCGAACTGGTCGGAGGCAACTGGAAAAAGGCGGCCGAGTACCTGGACGGAGCCCTCTCTTTCGATATGAACGATCCCGCCTACTATCAGAACCTCGCCATCGCCCAGCTGAATATGAATGAGCTGACCCAGGCGGAAGTGAATGCCGAAATGGCCGTCAATCTCTATATTGATCCGGTCTACAAGGCGGACACCTGTTTTCTGGCCTCCACGATCGCCCTTTACAAATCTCGGCCCGATACGGCCGAAGAGTACCTCGTCAAGGGAGCGGAACTCTCACCGGGAGACTTCCGTTTTCCCGACCGGCTGATCCGGCTTTACCTCTCACTGGACAGATTCGAAGATGCCAGAGAAGCGGCGGGAGATCTCTTCTCCCTCTATCCGGAAAATCCGGCGACCTGTACAACCATTGTTCAGTACTTCTACAGCCGTCAGAAACTGGAGGAGACAGTGCCCTTTTTCGATGCCCAGCTTATAAAATTCCGGGACCGGCCGGAAGTTCTGGGAAATATATACTTCCACAAAGCTCTGACCTATCAGTATATGGAACTTCCGGAGAAAGCTCTGAGTACTTACAACCTGGCGGAAGAGCAGTTCAGGCTTGTCTATCCGGAAGATCATCAGGTATTGGAAGTTATAAAAAAGAGAACTGACGAGCTGAAGTCAGCCGATTCGGTAAACTAGGACTGTTCTTTCCAGACGACCCTGTTTCTGCCCGACTGTTTTGCCTGATAGAGCCTCTTGTCAGCCCGCTGGAGCAGAATATCGGGTGAGAGGTCCTTGTGACTCTCCGAAAGTCCCATGCTTATGGTGAGCTTCTTTTTGATGATACTGAAGGAGAAGGCGCTGACCTTTTCCCTTATCCGTTCACCCAGAACCAGAGCTTCCTCTCCCCGGGTTTCGGGAAGAATCAGAACAAACTCCTCCCCTCCGAATCGGAACACCTTATCCGACAGACGGACCGAGTTTCTGAGGAGACTGGAGAGTTCGCGGAGAACTTCATCACCGGTGATATGACCGTGACTGTCGTTGACGTCCTTGAAATGATCCACATCGATAAGGACTGTGCAGAAAGGCCTGCCCGTTCTTTCGCTTCTGGCCAGTTCCTTCAGCAGTTCCTCCTTCAGGTACCTCCGATTATAAAGACCGGTCAGAGGATCCGTAGTACTCTCTGTTTCCAGCATTTTATACTGTTCTTCCAGAGTGATTCTGTTGAGGAAATTTTCATTTCTGACGGAATGCAGCCCCAGATAGAGGACAAGACAGAGGGTATAGAAGACAACTCCCTGAAGGACCTGGAAAAATTCTATGCTCCTGGATTCGTTGATGATAAGGAAGGACAGGACCAGCAGAAAAAAGCCGAATCCCGACAGGATGACATAGGTCCTCGGCGTGATCCACAAAACGGCGCTCAGATACATCAGAACGACAATATAGGCGGTCAGCTCATTCCCTACCTGCAGATCCAGAAAGTTCAGCAGCATCAGCAGGATCTCAACCGAACAGAGAAAGGCATAGATAAAAGTCCTCTTACCCGATTCGGAACTGTGGCCGACGACAAAGGTGGAAAGACTCAGAAAGAGAAGAGAGAGAAAAAGCAGGGCCGAGAAGAGGAAAATATACCCCCTGACCGAAGGGATTGTCAGATCGCTCCTCGGAAAAAAAACATTCTGGCCGATATAGGCCAGAGCGATGACCGACATGACCACAGACAGGTTCCGGATCTGTCTGGTGTTGTAGGAATTCATCTCCTCCAGGCAGGACTCTCCCAGAGTTTCAGGGACTTTCAGCATTCCAAAATGAAAAATTGAAATCATATCTTAATACTAAGTGCACTTCCCCGGAGCAACAAGTTAAAATCTCGGCTTTTTTTTTACGGGGAAACTCTGTAGAATGGCGGCCATGAAAAAGCTCTATGTTATGCGCCACGGTGAAACAGAGTGGAATATTCAGAAAAGGTACCAGGGTCAGATGGACTCGGGACTGACGGAAACCGGGATTGCCAGAACACGGCTTCAGAGAGACCGGATCGATGAGCTCCGGTTCGGCAGAGTCTTCTGCAGCCCCCTGGGACGGACCAGAGCCACGCTGGATATTCTTCAGCCCAATACCGACAGGGTCATCTTCGATGAAAGACTCAAGGAGATCTGTCTCGGAGTCCTACAGGGCAAAACCCATGAAGAACTCTCCCCCGGAGAATCGGAGGAACACCTGAAACTCTGGAAAGACCCTGCCTCATTCAGGGTGGAGGGAGCCGAGACCATGGCGGAACTGGAAGACCGTATCCGCAGCTTCCTGGAGGAACTGAAGCAAAGGGATGAGGATATTCTGGTCATCACCCATACAATCATCATCAAGATGATCCTCAAAATTCTGGATGCCAAACCTCTGGAGCGATTCTGGGATGAACCCTATCTGCATCCCGCATCCATCCTGGTTCTGGATACGGATAAAAAACCCGTTCTTCAGGAAGTCATCTACCCGGAACAGAACATGGGTATTCCCGTCAGTTATACTGCCTGATTTTCTTGAAGAAACCTCCCGGATTGACTAATCTTTGTTGTCGGGAGGGAATATGAGTCTAGAAGAATCGCTCAGCCGCTTTTATAAAAATCTCACAGACAGAAAAGCCGCTCCTTTGAAACAGCTTTTTTCCGGTCCCTTCGCTCTGAACTCCCCTCTTTCCGGCTCTCTGAACGGAGAGACCGGCCTCCAGACTCTTCTGGAAGACGAAGGTTCATGGATGAGGCGGCATCTCATCTCAGTTGAGAAAATCGCGGTTCTGAAGAGCGATCAGCGCATAGCTGTGGAACTTAAACTCATGGTGAAAATCAACGGCCGGAAGACGGATCTGCCCGTCATCATCATAGGGGATCTCTTCGGTGATAAATTCGGACAGATCCGTATCTATCACAGCACCTGGCCGATCAACGGAGCGCACCGGTTCAGGAGTCCCATTGTCTGGCCACGGAATTCTCTGAACCGACCGGACATTATTCAGACCTACGCCGAGTGTCTGATCCGGGGTGATGCCGGGGGAATACTGGCCCTTTTCAGCGATGAGGCGGTTGTGCAGGAACCCAGCGGCAGCCGTTTTGTTCACGCCGGAGCCGAAGGGAGAGAGAAATTCTTCAGAGGAATCCTGGCTGACGGAGCCCCGGGCATCACCCACGCCGTCGATATCCGTACAGACACCAGCTACTGTGTCGAATATATCTGCGAAAGCTGGGGGAAAATGATCTTTCCGCCCATGGCGGGATGCACAGTCTACAACCTGTCATCCCGACTGGATAGAATAGAGGGAATCCGTGTCTACGACGACATCACTCTCCCCCGCGAAGATTCTTCCGACTTTCTGGAATAGAATCCTGCTCTGAATTAGAATTAATCCAGAGATAAAAAAAGGAAGGTTTATTTATGTCAGAAAAGAAAATCACCGTAAAAGAATTCGCCGACGAGCTGGCCAGAAGACTGAACAAAGGTCAGACAGTAGACTGCTGCAAAAAAGAACTCCTCAATCTGGCCTCCCTGGCCAAGGAGAAAATCGGCTCTGAAATGATCCTGGTGGACTGGAAAGACTGATCTCCCTTTTCCAATAAATACATTTACCTCACTATACGTTTCAGTATATGATGGCTTCATCGTCCATTGAAGGAGTAATTCATTGAAAAAGCAGTTTGCGGTATTCCTGGTTATGATGCTGACCTTGACGGCATCCCTCGTTTCGGCGGTGGAGTTTGATCATCAGTCCAGCTGGGGCATTGAGTTTGCCTACTATGCCGACAGTCACAAGGGCAAGAATGCCGAGAATGGATTTGAGTGGCCCGATTATTCTCCTGAAGAACTTCCTTCGGGTTACCTGCTCCCGGCAGGAGATGAGGGACGGGATCTGGGAAGCGGCTGGGGTTCTGTTGAGCTTCAGGCCTATTATGATCACACGATGACAATGCCCTTCACACAGGGAACCGGCGCCCTTACAAAAGACAACAATGTCAAATTCAGCTTCAGAGCCTATCTGGCGCCTGTTGTTACCTATGTACAGGCCAGAGCAACCTATACCCCCATCGCCTTCCTGAATTTTCAGGCCGGAACTTCATTCGGTACAGGCTGGCCTCTGATTTTCTTCAACGGTGTGGGCTTGAACAACGACGGAAGCGGCAATCCTGCGGAAGATCCCTTTCCCGGTCTTGTACTTGAAAACTGGCTGGCGGGAACTTTTCAGTTCGACCTGGCTGCCCTAGTTCCCGGAAAGTGGAACCATGTGGTGACCGTGGCCAACGCCATGTTCAAGTACAGCAACTTCACCGCCGCCGACAACGATGAAGCCTGGCAGTGGAAAGCCGACGATGGAGAGAACTTCAACGGTCTCCAGTACATCGGAACCTATGTCCTTGGCTATCAGATGCCCCTGAAGGTCGATATGGTGGGTATGCTTGTCGAAACAACCCAGTACCTCGGCGATGCGGCCGACCTTTCCAAAAAGGATGCGGTTGACTGGAATTCTGGTTTTGTCAAAGTCGTGTTCGGTCCTCTGGCAAGCATCACCTTTGACGAACACAATACTCTGACGGCTCTGCTTCAGTTCAAAACCGACAAGAAGTACACCGATGAAACCATTCACGACAACTTTTTCAGGAACAGAGAATATGAATCGACCTATGTGAAGATTCACAGGCTGGCCCTCTCGTACAAGCATACTTTCTGACGGTTACAAGCCGGCAGGTCTGCCGGCTTTTTTTATCTCATATGGAGTCTTATGAAATTTAAAAACATCCTGGGTGAGCTTTTTCTCACCTTTTTCAAAATCGGTTCAGTATCATTCGGGGGAGGATATGCCATGCTGCCCCTTCTGGACAGGGAACTGGCGGAAAAACGGGGCTGGGTAACCGAGGAGGAACTTTTGGACTACTATGCCATCGGCCAGTCCACCCCCGGGATCATCGCCATCAACACCGCCACCTTTGTGGGCTACAAGACGGCGGGAAAGACAGGGGCCGTTGCGGCTACTTTAGGGATGATCACTCCCTCCCTGATCATCATCATTCTGATTGCCACATTCCTGGACCATTTCAACGAATATCCCGTAGTCGTCAAGGCCCTGAAAGGGGTCAATATTGCCGTAGCGGTTCTGCTCCTCTCTTCGGTATACAAATTTGCGAAGAAAACGGTTAAGGACATTCCCGGCTTTCTGCTCTGCCTGACCGCCTTTCTGGCTGTGGGTCTCGGAAAAGTATCTCCCATACCCGTTGTGGCTCTGGCGGCAGCGGCGGGCATCCTGATTGCCGGTATCAGAGGGAGGAGGAAATGATTCTGGTCTCCCTCTATTTTACGTTTTTCAAGATCGGCCTTTTTACAATCGGCGGCGGACTTGCCGCCCTGCCCCTGCTTCAGAGCGAGGCCCTGGCCCGGAACTGGTTCACAAACGCCGAGTTTTTCAATATGGTGGCCGTCTCTGAATCCACTCCCGGACCCATCGGGGTCAATATGGCCACCTATGTCGGACTCATGCA
>QKJO01000054.1 GCA_003249275.1 Spirochaetaceae bacterium | reverse complement strand
GCTCATCTAGAAGGAACCCTTGAGGTTGGTGCCGATCAGTCTGTCGCAGGCGTCTTCCTCCATTTCCAGGATATCCCGGCGTTCTTTAGGGGCGATGCCGGCGTTGTTTACAAGCCCGTGGAGATCACCGAAAAAGTTTATAACTTCTTTCAGGAGTTCTTTTCTGCTTTCTCCGTGGGAGATATCCCCCGGAAAGGCTTTGAACCGGCACTGGTATCCGTTTTCCGCGGCAGCCTCGGAGCAGAGCCGGACCGTTTCCTCACCGGCATCTTTGTTGCCTGCATAGTTGACGGCCACATCGTAGCCTTTTTTTGCCAGTTCCACGGCAATGCCTCTGCCGATGCCCCTGCTTGATCCAGTTACAAGTACAACCCTGTTCCGAGTATTCATAACGTCCTCCCCTGATGCCGTCATGTTATTTGTTGCGTGCAATAATGTCAAGTTCTGTTTATCTTTGTTGCATACAACATTGTAAGATTGTATTATTCTACCAGAAAGGGAGCTTTAAAGGACGGTAATAATGCAGAAGGTGACAGTTTATGATATCGCCAGCGAACTGGGGATATCTCCCAGTACGGTCTCCAGGGTGCTGAACAACTCTTCCCTGATCAGCGATGAGCGGTCACGTCAGATCAGAGAGTGTGCCGACAGACTGGGATACCGGAAGAGGACGATCAAAAAGCATGTGGGTCGGGTGATCCTTAACATCCACCTCTTCCTTCCCAAAACAGATAACCAGATGACTCACTTTTTCTACAATATTTCAGAACTCATCGACTCCATTCAGCAGGGATTCGGTGATGTGAGACTGAATTTTCTGACCAGGGTGAATGACGGCAATCTTGAATTTCTGGAACGGAAGAAAACGGGCCATATCGACGGATGCGTTTTTGCCTTTACATCTCCTTCGGTCAAACTGCAGAAAGAGCTGAAGGACCGGACCATCCCCTTTATTCTCCTTAACAGACAGGCGAAGTTTGGAAATTTTATCTGTTATGACATTCCCGCAGGGATCAGGGTCCTTGCTGAAAAATTGTTTGATGCAGCCGGCAGCGGGCTGAAGCCCTGCTTTCTGGGGTTCAGCAAGCTTCAACAGGTCTCGGATGAGCGTTTTGATGCTGCCGAAGAGGCTTTCCAAAATCTGGAAATTCCCTTCAGCCGGTCATCTGTCCTGACTCTCGACTCCTTCGAGGAGGTTCCGGGAAAGGCTCTGGACTGGGTTCTGGAGGGAGGCTTCAATGGAGTCATCGCTTTCAATGACCTTGTTGCTCTCTCCTTCCTGCAGGCGGCGCTGGCCAGAGGGATCAAGGTGCCCGGAAATATAAAGCTCACCGGGTTCGACGACTCACCTATCCAGACCCTCCTGGACAGAAGGATCGATACAATCAGCCTGTCCATCCCCGAACTGGGCCGGATGGCAGGAGAGTGGCTGAAGGGAAATATCATCGACAGGGACGACCGGATTCTCCGGGAGGTTCTTCCGGTTGACTATATCCCGGGTCAGACGATTTCCTGAACTTCCTTCCGGGCCGGGTCATCCTCTGTCCCGACGGGGGGAGATATGTGTTTTGCCACCCTGAGGGACAGGATCATACCCCAGAGAATGTTGGCATAGAGGATCTCGGGCAGGTGGGACAGCCTGACTATATCGGGCATCAGAGGATTGGGCACCAGAAGCGATGATGACATCAGAACTCCGAATGTCAGTCCGGTGATCAGGCTCTTTTCAAGATCCGCTCCCTTCAGATACCTGCCGATTCCTATGGTCAGCAGAATCCAGAGGGATGCTCTGGGAACCTGCATCAGATAACCGAAGGGAACCATGCTGAGGTCCATAGCGCCCAGGCCGGAGAAGTAGTATTCACTAACACCGGCCGCATTCATGGGAATGAGAAGCCCGGCGGTGAAGTAAATGACAAACCAGAGAAGACTCCATCCGGCCCAGGACGGAACCAGTTTCCATGTCCACTGAAACCGTGGTTTCTCATAAGATTCTTCCCCCGGCCGTCCCAGTAGAAAGGCGACCGTAAATCCGATGCCGACAGAGAGAATCAGACCGCTCAAAAGGCTGACCATCTGTTGCGAAACCGGATAGACCCTGTACATATAGATCAGGCTCTCCATGGTATTCAGAAGGTGGTTGATTGTAAAGGACAGAATGGAGAGCAGGACGCCCAGTCTGAACCGTCCCGGAGCAGCTTTTAACGCCAGTAAGGACAGAATCAGTATCTGAATCAGATGCATGGTCACAAGTCCCCGGAAGATCCTCCCCATGGACGGCATCTCCGGTCCGCTCGGTACGGCTCCCGTGAGGGGCGTCAGAAGTGCTCCGGTCAGTGTGTTCAGAATCATGGCAACCGCCAGGGTCGCCAGAACTTTCAAAATCAAAATAAATGTACTTTTCATTGGTTCCTCCGCCTTCCACTCTACTACCTGGCAGGAAGGAGGTGGATGGGTAGAACTTCCCGGTTGACTGAATTTTTAATGGGAATTAATTCCTATTTCAGCAGATTCAGAAGATCGATCCTGCCGGAGGCTCCGGTTTTTCTGTAGATGTTGTAGATATGATTCTTTACCGTGCTGGAAGAGATCTTCAGGCGGGAGGCAATCTCTTTGTTGCTGTCTCCCCTCAGAATGGCTCTGCTGATCTCCTCCTCTCTGGACGTCAGCTGCCATTTTATGATGCTGTCGGGGGAAATCTCATCCGAACGGCTCACTCCGGCAAATTTTTTCTCAAGCTGAGACAGGCTGAGGAAGTTCCAGTACAGAAAGATGACGGGGATGTTCAGGGAGTACTCGCCGAGGAATCCGGTCAGAAATTTCAGAACCATCTCAGCCGTGATGATCAGCAGAGTAAAGAGGAAGAAGATGAACCAGACTCTCCGGTCTTCCCGGCTTTCGTTCTTATCTGTTTTTGAATTTTTTCTGAAGAAGATCAGAGTGGCCGCCATAAAAAAAACGACTCCTGCGATGACGGGGATGACCGACAGCCGGCTGTCTCTCAAAAAAATATGAACAGCCGCCAGTCCTCCGTAGAACAGGGGAATCAGGTTCCATAAGGGCCGGGCGGGATGCCGGTCTCCGGCGGCAATGCGGCTGAATCCGGAGAGGGATCTGCAGAGGAAACCCTGACCCAGAAGGATCACTCCTACGAAAACGGACATGACGGCGGAAGACCTGATCACATTCACCCTCAGGTACAGGACGACCAGGGCCGCCAGCATGAGGAGGGTATAGGAGAGATGGATACCCGTATAGGCCCGGATAAACAGGCTTCTTCTGCCGTATCTGGTTATCAGATAGATCATCGACCCGACGCCGCTCAAACCGGCCATCAGATACAGCAGAAGGATAATATGAGTCATGGAGCGATTATATCATCACCCCGGGCTGCAGATCCAGAAATAATAAACCGGGACCAAAAAGACCAAAAAGCCCAAAAGGAAGTTAAAGATTGTCATTTGTTCTCTCCTGTTCTACCTTTTAATCGCTAATTATTTATCTAATTATAGGAGAGAACCAGGTGAAAAAACTCTTACGATCTTTAATGATCCTTTTTATTCTGCTGCCCCTGCTTGCAGGATGCGGTAAGGCTGTATACAAGGCCGGAACCTATACTGGTGAAGGAAAGGGGCACGGAGGAACCATTGTTCTTTCCGTGACTGTCAGCGAAAAAGCTATTGAGTCCATCGAAGTGGTTGAGAATCCCGAGTCTGATTTCAGTCTCAAACCGATGAATGCACTGATCAAAAAGGCCATCGAAGCCAACAGCGGTGCCATTGACGGGATCAGCGGTGCTTCAGAGACCTCGGAAGGAATGATTACAGCCATCCAGGCCGCACTGGCAAAAGCTGCGACCGGAAAGGCTGCAGGCAGTGCAGGGAGCCAGGCCGCCGCGCAGGACAAACTCAAGGATGATGCGGCTGATGTTGTTGTTATCGGCGCCGGCGGTGCCGGACTTTCTGCCGCTATCGCCGCCTCCAATGCAGGTGCAAAGGTTATTGTTCTTGAGAAAATGCCTTTTGTCGGCGGGAATACCAATTACGCCACAGCCGGACTGAATGCCGCCTATACACCCCAGCAGCAGGCTGCCGGGATTGAAGATTCAAAGGAACAGTTTTTTGAGGATACCATGAAAGGGGGAAAGAACCTCAACAATCCCGATCTGGTCAGAGTTCTTACAGAAAAATCGAATGAAACTGTTCAGTGGCTGATCTCTCTGGGTGCTGATCTGAGTGATGTCGGACGGATGGGCGGTTCTTCCAATAACCGGACCCACAGGCCCGAAGGGGGATACGGTGTCGGAGGACACCTTGTTTCCGTTCTGGATAAAGTAGCTCTGGAAGTGGCGGATATCCGCACCGACAGCAGAGTCACAGCCATTACGGCAGGAAGCGACGGAGTTAATGGAGTGGATGTTGAGACTCCCGAAGGCAAGTATCATATCGCTGCCAAAGCCGTGATTATAGCGACAGGTGGTTTCAGTGCGAATCAGGAAAAAGTAGTACAGTTTAAACCGGAACTGAAAGGATTCGGTACAACCAATCATCCCGGAGCCACGGGAGACGCCCTCGATCTGGTCAAAGAGTACAAGGTTGCTTTGGTAGACATAGATCAGATTCAGACTCATCCTACCGTCGTCCCGGTCAAGAATACGATGATCACCGAGGCTGTGCGGGGGAACGGAGCCATACTCGTCAATAGAGACGCAGTCAGGTTTGTTTCCGAACTTCAGACGAGAGACGTCGTATCCGATGCAGAACTTCTGCAGAAAGGGCAGACCGTATATCTGTTCTTCGACCAGGGTGTCAGAGACTCTCTGAAAGCCATTGAATCCTATGCCAAATCGGGACTCCTGACCGAAGCCGGAAGCATTGCCGAACTGGCAGCTGCCCTCAATCTGGACGGTGCGGTCCTTCAGAGTACGGTGGATAAATACAACGGATTTGTCGATTCCGGCAGTGATGCGGATTTCAGCAGGCCCGATATGCCCAGGAAACTGGAAACTCCTCCCTATTATGCGGTGGAAGTCGGACCGGCAGTTCACCATACAATGGGCGGTCTCAAGATCGATACGGACACCAGGGTCATCAATGAGTCGGGTGAGTGGGTGAAGGGACTGTTTGCTGCCGGTGAAGTAACCGGTGGTGTTCACGGTGCCAACAGGCTGGGCGGTAATGCCGTTGCCGATATCACCATCTTCGGAAGAATAGCCGGAATGCAGGCGGCTTCTTTTGTAAAATAACTTTCAGGAATGAAAAGGGCGTTTTCCGATAGGAAGGCGCTCTTTTTTTTATCCAATTCGGGTATCATGATTCAGAATTATGAAGTTAAACCGGAAATTATCACTGTCGACAGGAATGTTCATAACCTCGATCCTCCTGATTATGGGGACACTCATTGCCCAACAGTGGTTCAGTACACTGAAAAATCAACTCGAACTGACTGCTCAGGATATGGCAGTGACTATTTCGGAAATGGAGAGTCTTCAGTTCAATCTTACGAGGTCCAACGGAAGTATCCCGATTCAAAGGCGGATGGATGAGCTCAAGCTGACAACCAGGATTCAGTATATCCATGTTCTTAACAGAGAAGGTGTCTACTATTCCCACACACTGCCGTCCATGATCGGAAGCCGCGAGACGGATCCCTTTCTCACAACAATCCTCTCTTCCGATATCCCGGAAGTGCAGGTCCGTCGGACGAGCACTTCGAGGCTGCCGGCTGTGGAGGCTGCCGCACCTGTTTACTATCAGGGTGAACTTGCCGGAATTGTTGTAACGGGCCTTCTCAATGGACGGGTCTATCAGGAAATACGGCTGAATATCACAACGTTCTGTCTTTTCATGATCCTGGCTGTATTCATCAGCCTGTACTCATCCATGCTCCTCTCATATAACATAAAAAAATCCATGTCGGGACTCGAGCCCGATGAGATTTCCCGTCTCCTCGGCCAGAGAGCCATGACCCTGGACAATCTGAAGGAAGGGATTATCACGGTTGATCAATCCGGAAGAATCATCTATTACAATTCATCGGCAGGCAGACTGACGGATTTCATTCCTACAGATCTGGATAAGCCTGTTAAAAACTATTTCTGCGGAGATGCTTTTCTGGAGAGTCTTGAAATGAGAGCAGCTATTGAACGGGAGCTGGTCGCACCGACAGGGATCATCCTTCAATGCCGGTTTGAACCGATCATTTCGGGTACTGAGGGTGAACTCCTGGGAGCAACCGCAATTCTTGAAGATCTCAGTACTCTCCGTCTCAGAGCGGAAGAACTGACGGGAATCAGGCAGATCAATGAGGGCTTGAGGGCTCAGAATCATGAGTTTCTGAATAAACTGCATACTATTTCCGGAATGATTCAGCTGGAAGAGTACGATGAAGCTGTTCAGTTTATTACCGGAATCAGCAGGATGCGGCAGGAGATCATCTCTCAGATGTCCGGCCGTATAAAAGACAGTTCCGTCGCCGGACTCATACTGGCCAAGTACAACAGGGCGCAAGAGCAGAAGTGCAGCTTCGCTCTGGATGAAGGGAGTTCTCTTCCTGACAGAACCGGATTGTCTGATACTCTGAATCTGATTCTGGGCAACCTTCTTGAAAACAGT
>QKJO01000075.1 GCA_003249275.1 Spirochaetaceae bacterium | reverse complement strand
CTCTGACATAATGGAAAAAGGCCGCCGGAGCAATGCTTCAGCGGCCTTTTTATTTTACAGCCCGTACTCCTTCCCGTAATTATCCACAACAAAATCGATGTCCTTGTCACCCCGTCCGCTCAGATTGACAAGAATGGACTGCCGCGGTTTCTGCTGCGCCAGTTTGCAGGCGAAGGCCGTGGCATGGGCGCTTTCGAGAGCGGGGATGATCCCCTCCAGACGGCTCAGTTCAAAGAAGGAGTCCAGAGTCTCTTTATCCGTGGCCGTCACATAGTTGACCCTGCCCATATCTTTGAGCATGGAGTGCTCGGGGCCGACGCCGGGGTAATCCAGACCGCTGGCGATGGAGTAGACAGGAGCGGGTTCGCCCTTCTCGTCCTGAAGGGTGTAACATTTGAATCCGTGGATCATCCCGGGAGTTCCCAGGGTCATGGTAGCGGCGTGATCGCCCAGATTGAGAGAACGGCCTGCAGGTTCCACACCGTAGATCTCGCAGTCATCTTCTATAAACTCTGAGAAGAGACCCATGGCATTGCTGCCGCCGCCCACACAGGCGACCAGATTGTCCGGCTGCTCTCCGGTCATGTCGAAAAACTGCTCTTTGGCCTCTACACCGACGACTCTCTGAAAATCCCGGACCATCATGGGGAAAGGATGGGGTCCCACAACGGAACCGATGCAGTAGATGCTGTTGACCGGGTCCTGAAGATAGGCGCCGAAGGCGGAATCCACCGCTTCTTTCAGTGTTTTCAAGCCGAAGGTGACGGGAACTACGGTGGCGCCGAGGATCTTCATCCTCACCACATTGGGATGTTCTTTGGCGATATCAACCTCGCCCATATGGATTTCGCAATCCAGACCGAAATAGGCGGCCGCCGTCGCCAGGGCGACACCGTGCTGACCGGCGCCTGTCTCGGCTATGAGTTTTTTCTTTCCCAGATATTTTGCAAGAAGGGCTTCGCCCATACAGTGGTTGAGCTTGTGAGCGCCGGTGTGGTTGAGATCCTCTCTTTTGAGGTAGATCCGGCCGCCGTATTTTTCTGAAAGTGTGCGAGCGTAATAAACCGGTGTCGGCCGCCCCTGAAAATGCTTTCTTATGGATCTCAGTTCGGTGATGAAGTCATGCGACTTGCTGATGGAAAAGTAGGCATCGGTGATTTTGTCCATCTCCGTCTGCAGCTCGGGAGGGATGAAGGATCCTCCATAGGCGCCAAAATTTCCTTTTTCGTCGGGGTTGATCTTAAAGTATCCCATTGATTCCTCCTGATGATGGGTCGTTTACTGATGGATTGTAAACGTTTCTACTCATAGAATCAACAAGTTTTTTAAAACCTTTTCCCGAATGAGGCAGGAACTAGACAATCTCCCAGGTCTGGAGGGGTGCCAGGTGTTCTATCGGAGCCTTTCTACCCGGACTGGCGCCGTGGAGAGCCAGAGTGCCGGCCACAGTTCCTCCCGCCGATCTGACTCTCTGTGTCAGATGCTTCAGAACCGGAATGGAATCTCTCAGTTTCGGATCGGCCTGAAGGGTGAAGAGGTAGACCTTTCTGTCTGTAAAGTCTGCATTGTCCAGAAAGGCGTTCATGGCCGGTGTCCCGCTGGCCGCCCAGATGGGGGTACCCAGAATCCAGATTCCCTTATCCGCACATCTCAACCAGGGCCGGTCTGCCAGCCGGGCGCTTTTCTTCTTCCTGGCCCTGTAGCCGGAACGGATGAAACCTCTCACAGGCTTCTCCTCTTTCAATTCTATGAGTTCCGCTTTTACCCGGTCGGCAAGGATTTCAGAGGCTGCTCTTGTGCTCCCGTCCCGGGAGAAAAATATAATTGCTATATCGCTCATAGTTCACCTTCACTTTTTTTACAAAGAATTTCAAGAATTCATCCGTGGATTATTGACTTATAAACATTTCGGAGTTACCTTACTAGTGTATTACTTTAATAGTACACTACTGAAGAGAAAAACTGAGCTTAAATAAAATATCCAACCGGAGTTCTTAACGAACTATGGTTGAAACAAAAGGAGAATCCACAAGTGACACCAGTCATCAGTATTGAAAATCTGGTCTTCCAGTATGGTAAAGAACCCCTGTTCAACGAATTGAACCTCACTGTCGGTCCCGGTCTCTACGGACTTCTGGGAAAGAACGGAGCAGGAAAATCGACCCTGCTCAAGATCATGGCCGGCCAGCTCTTCCCCGACAGGGGAGTCTGCCGGACCCTGGGTGAAGACCCCTCCGCCCGGACACCATCCATGCTGTCCAGAGTCTACTATCTTCCCGAGGACATTCAGGTTCCGGATATCAAAGGGGAGATGTTCATAACTCTGAATGCTCCCTTCTATCCCGATTTCAGCAGGGAGATCTTTGACAGGGCATTGAAACAGTTCGAAGTTTCCTCAGCCAAAAAGCTTACGACTCTCTCCTACGGACAGAAGAAGAAGTTTCTGATTTCCTTCGCCATGGCGACTCAGTGCCCTCTTCTCCTTCTTGATGAACCGACCAACGGCCTGGATATCCCCTCAAAGAGCCAGTTCCGACAGGTAGCCGCCAGCATGGATCTTGAAAACCGGGCCATGGTGATTTCCACCCACCAGGTAAGAGACATGGAGATGCTGATCGATCCCGTCATTATTGTGGAGAAAGGAAAGATCATCATGAACAAATCCATGGACGACATCATGAACAGATACCATCTGGTACTTCAGACGAAAGAACCCGAACCTGGTGAGGCTCTGTACTGGGAAAAAGTTCTGGGAGGCTACACAGCCGTCAAAGAAGGTCCCTCGGAAGACGGACGGACAATGGACCTTGAATTTCTGTTCAACCTGGCTGTCAATAAAGGAGGTCTCGCATGAACCGGGACAATATATTCAATCCCCGCAGATTCCTTCTGCTGTTTAAAAAAGAGATTCTGCAGGGTTACAAACCCATGCTTATTACAATCGGCGCCGTCATCGGTGCGGCCCTGTTCATCCTTCTTCTTTCAACCCGGGGGGAAGGGTATGTCCAGGTGCAGCAGGGACTGTTTCTTCCTCTGCTCTGGCTCGGCGGTCTTATCTCCACCGGGATGGCGTTCAAAGAAGCCCACACGGCCCATCAGATCCACAGCTGGCTGATGACGCCTGCATCAAGGCTTGAAAAGTTCCTTCAGAAGCTGCTGATGACGACCCTCTTCTTCATCCTGGCTTTGATAGTGACCTTCTTTCTGGCCACAGTGCTGAACAGCCTGGTCTATCTCCTGGTATTCAAACGGGCGGTCCCCCTCTTCAACCCCTTCCAGAGATGGGTCTGGATCAATATCGGCCACTATTTGATTGTCCAGTCTCTGTTTTTCCTGGGTGCCGTATGGTTCAGAAAATACAATTTTATCAAGACGGTTCTGACGATCAATATTCTCCTGACCCTGCTGGCCATTGTCACCGGAGTTTTTGCCTACCTTATCTTCCGCGGTCCCGTCCGGGAAGCAGTTGCGGGGAACCCTTCCTACTTTGTTATGGCGGGTCAGATCATCATTCAGAAATTCGGGGCTCTGAACCCCTACATGATCGGAGCTTTGAAAGTATTCTACTTCGGACTTCTGGCTCCCTTTTTCTGGCTGGTATCGTGGTTCAGGATGAGAGAGATAGAGGTCACAGATGGAGTTTAAAGACAAGAAATCAATATTCATACAGATCGCCGACCACTTTTCAGAAAACATCATGACGGGAGAGTGGCAGAAAGAAGACAGGATTCCATCGGTCAGGGAGATGGCGGTCCAGCTGGAGGTCAACCCCAATACGGTGATGAGGGCCTATGCCCACCTTCAGGAGAAATCCATAATCTACAATAAACGGGGCATCGGATACTTTGTTTCACCAGATGCTTTAAAGGAAATAAAGGCAATGAAAAAGGAAGATTTTATGAGTCACACCCTTCCGGAATTCTACAAAACAGTAAAATTACTGGAGATTGATATGCGGGAACTGGCCGAAGGCTATGAAAGGTTTCTGAAAGAGGAGGAATCGGATGAAAACAAGCAGTAAGATTCTGGGATGGACCTTGATCGTTCTGGTTGCATCAGCCTTTATGGGAATCATTGCAGGAAGGCTCTATCTGAACAGTGTTATCGGAAAGAGCCAAAGCCCGGATGCCGGTATGGTTATGGAAAATGAAATAACCAGAGACTACAGATTTGAAGATTTCAACGCCGTCGAGTTCTCGGGGAACTGGAAAATCAGCATTGCCTCCGGAACGGAGTACAGGGTAAGCGTAACCGCACCTTCCAACCTGCTGGACAGGATAGAGATAAAACAGGACGGAATGACATTGGATGTCACCAACAGCTACGATTTCGTCTTTAAAGAGGGAAGTGTCAGCATCCGGATCACGATGCCCGAACTGGAGGGAATGACCGTATCGGGTGCTGTGGATCTTGATTTCAGGGGATTTACGGGAGAAAATCTGAAGATGATTCTCTCCGGAGCAGGAAGGATCAGAGGTCTGGAATCCCGCTATGACAACCTGGAGCTTGTCTGTTCAGGTGCCGGTCAGCTGGACTTCACCGACTGTCTCTCCGTCAATGCGGATGTCAGCCTGAGCGGCGCCGGAGAAGTTCTCCTGACCATGGACGGCGGAGTACTGGGAGGCAATATCAGCGGTATGGGGTCAGTGGAATACGGCGGCACTGTTAAAGAAAACAGGCTGAAGGTGTCCGGCCTGGGCAATGTGAGTTCCCGGTAATTCTCCCTCCATAAATGATAACGTCCGGATTTTCCGGGCGTTTTTTTTCGTTATTCGTACGGTTGAATATAACTACATTTATGTATATTTTTATTACCGTTCCTACATCCAAGAACTTTTCATTTCCTAATTGATCATATATAAACTGTGAAACCCTCCTCATTTCAAGATGAGCCAATTGGCATGACCTTTGCAATATAAAATATACAAATCAATTTTTTACCTGGAGAAATAAAGATGATCAGAAACGGAATGAAAAAATCTCTGACTCTCCTGGCTGCAGTTGTAGCCGCCGGAGTCCTGTTTATGTCATGCGGTGCCAAAGAAACCGCCGCAACTGCAGAAACCACTTCTGCTCCTGTAGAAGTTACAAAGTCCACCCTTGATATCGTCAAGGAAAGAGGAAAAGTTATCGTCGGTGTTACAGCGGGTGTTCCCGGATACTCTGCTCCCGACAGTGAAGGAAAATGGCAGGGATTCGATGTAGACCTCGGCCGGGCCATTGCCGCAGCCGTTCTGGGCGATCCCGATGCGATCGAGTGCCGCCCCCTCAGCGCAAAGGAAAGATTCACAGCTCTCCAGTCCGGTGAGATTGATGTTCTTTCCCGTGTTACTACCTGGACAGCCTCCAGAGACGGAGAACTGGGTCTGAACTTTGCCGGCGTCAACTATTACGACGGACAGGGATTCATGGTTGCCAAAGATTCCGGAATCAAAACACTGGCAGACCTCGACGGTGCCACTATTGCCGTACAGTCTGGTACAACTACAGAGCTGAACCTTTCCGACTACTTCAGAAAGAACGGCATGGAACTTGAACTGATCACCTTCGAAAAGAACGATCAGGCTTCCGCCGCTCTCGAAGCCGGACGTGCCGATGCGGTTACAAGCGACCAGTCACAGCTCTACGCTCTGAGAACAAAATTCCAGAATCCCGAAAACTTCATCATGCTTCCTGAAGTCATCTCCAAAGAGCCCCTGGGACCCGTTGTCCGCGAAGGCGACGATCAGTGGTTTGATATCGTGGCATGGACCCTCATGGTTATGCTGAATGCCGAAGAGTACGGCGTTACCTCTGCCAATGTTGATGAAATGAAAGCTTCAAGCACCAACCCCGACGTCAAGAGAATGCTGGGTGTTGAAGGCGGAATCTACGAAGGATTCGGCCTGGCTCCCGAGTGGGGATACAACATCATCAAGATGGTTGGAAACTACGGCGAAAGCTTTGACAGAAACCTGGGTGCCGGATCTCCTCTGAACATTTCAAGAGGATACAATGCCCTGTGGGTTGACGGCGGTCTCCAGTACGGAATGCCCATCCGCTAAGAGCCTCCATTACAGGTTCCTCAGGGCGGTTCATTCCGCCCGGGGGCCTGATCCTTAATCACAGGTTATTTTATGAACAAAACACAAAGCCGAAATTGGTTGATCCAGACGGGATTGATTGTCCTGCTCCTGGGTCTTTTCATTTATTTCGGATTCAATTACATCGAAAACATAACAAAACGCAACATCGGGATCGGATTCGGTTTCATGGATGATACCGCAGGGTTTTCCATCAGCCAGACTCTGATTCCCTACACCGAGTCAGATACCTTCGGCAGGACCTTTGTTATCGGCCTGCTCAATACCCTGCTCGCCTCTTTCACAGGTATTATACTGACCACAGTCCTCGGATTTGTTGTCGGTCTTATGAGGATGTCCAAAAACAAGCTGATCAGCGGGACAGCCCTTGTCTATGTGGAAACGTTGAGGAACATTCCTCCCCTGCTCCACGTTCTGTTCTGGTATCAGGTTGTCTTCCTGAATATCCTTCCTCCCTTCAAGGAATCCTTCAAGCTGGGGGAATGGATGTATGTCAATGTCAGGGGTATCACCATTCCTTCCTTCATACCCCAGAGCAATGCTCACTCCT
>QKJO01000057.1 GCA_003249275.1 Spirochaetaceae bacterium | reverse complement strand
GTATGGCTTCAAATGTAACTCCAGAAGTGGAAGAATAATAATGCTGGTTGTCGTGCCACTCAACAACAAATTTCCTATTAGGAGCTTCTCCTACCTTATAATTCCCCATCAATATAATTACTCCTCCGGATTTTCAGAGGGACTTGCCCTCTTTGTCGCAGAAGGGAAGGCGGGCTATATCGACAGAAAAGGCCGGGTTGCCATAGAACCCCGTTACTCTTTTGCCGGGGAGTTCAGCAACGGTCTGGCCCGTGTCCAGGTTGACGGCAAAATCGGGTTCATCGACAGAAAAGGGAAACAGATCATTGATGCCGATTACAACTACGGAGAGAATTTCAATAATGATCTGGCTCTGATGGTCAGGGAAAACAGACTCGTCTACATCAACAGGAAGGGCGAGGAAGTCTGGGTCGGCAAGGAAGCGGATGGAGAGTAGATGATGCAGGAAATAACAATTATCAAACCCGATGATTTTCATCTTCACCTGAGACAGGGTGAGGAAATGGGATTTTATGCGAGAGAAAGTGCAAAAAGCTTTGCCAGAGCTCTTGTTATGCCGAATACACTGCCTCCTGTGACCGATCCTCCGGGGATGCTGAGCTATAAGGCGGCCATTGAGAAGGAAGCACCCGGACTGGAAGCCCTTATGGCCTTCAAGCTTCTACCCGGAATGAACCCCGCCATCGCGGAGGAGATGAAGGAGGCTGGAGCCCTGATCGGGAAACTCTATCCTGCCGGGGCGACAACAAATGCGGAAGACGGAATTTCAAACTACCGTCAGATCCGGGATGTTCTGGGAGCCATGGAGGACTGCGGCATGGTTCTGAGCATTCATGGCGAGCACCCGGAGGCACCCGTTCTGGAACGGGAAATCTCCTACCTGTCCGAACTGAAACAGATAATTCAGGATTTTCCGCGATTAAGAATCGTACTGGAGCACCTCTCCTGCAGGGAGAGCCTGAAGTTCCTGGAGCAGATGCCCGACCATATTGCCGGAACCGTGACAACCCATCACCTGAGGTATACACTGGATGATCTGATGGGGGGCTCCCTGAAGCCCCATCTGTTCTGCAAACCCGTCGTTAAAAGGGAGGAGGACAGAGCGGCACTGGCCGGTGCGGTCTGTTCCGGCCATCCCAAACTTTTCTACGGGTCCGACAGTGCGCCCCATCTGAAGAAGAATAAGGAGTGCGGCAGCTGCAGCGCAGGAGCTTTCTCCGCCTCAGTCGCCCTGCCCCTGCTGGCCGGGCTGTTCGAACAGGAAGAGGCTCTGGACCGGCTGGAAGATTTTGTCAGCCGGAAGGGGGCCGAGTTCTACGGACTGCCCCTGAACAGGAAGACAGTCACACTGGTAAAGGAACCCTGGACGGTCCCTGAACTCATCGGCGGCTCCGTTCCTCTGTGCGCGGGAGAAACGATGGAATGGAAGATCAGAGAAAACAAGTAAGGACGTAAGCGAATATGATTATAATACCTGCAATTGATCTGCTGAACGGCGAGTGTGTCCGCCTTTTCAAGGGCGATTACGGTGAGGTGAAATCCTATGAAAAGGATCCCTCGGCGGTCGCAAAAGAGTTTGAATCTCTGGGAATCAAAAGGCTTCACCTTGTGGATCTGGATGCGGCCAGGGGAGAAGGAAAGAACAACCGGTCCGCCGTCAGAAAAATCAGATCCGTTTTTTCGGGAGTTCTGGAACTCGGCGGAGGGGTCAGAGAAGAAAAGGATGTGAGGGAACTGCTGGAAATCGGTGTGGACAAGCTGATTGTAGGGACCGTACTGGCCAGAAATCCTGAAAAAGTAGAGGACTGGATCAAAAAGTTCGGGCCTGTTTTCATTGCCGGAATTGATGCACTGAACGGTGAGGTCAAGGTCTCGGGATGGGAAAAAGGGACGGCCCTCCGGGATGAAGATCTGGCAAGGCAGTGTGCCAAAATGGGAATCGGCAATATTATCTATACCAATATAGACCGGGACGGGACTCTTGCGGGACCGGACCTTGAAAATACGAACAGAATAGCCGCCGCCTCGGGGGTCATCATCACTCTTTCCGGCGGGATCAGCTCTCAGGATGATCTGAAGATGGTGTACGAATCGGGTCATCCCGGTTTGAAGGGTGTCATCACCGGTAAAGCCTACTATGAAGGAAGGATCGACCTCAAAAAGGCGGTAGCCGATTTCCAGAATGATGACGAGGAGTTTGACTGGTGAGCAGAACAACCGTACTGGGACTATTAATCGAGCAGGAAAAGGGAGGCACCATCGCCGCTCTTATGGATGAGAAGGGGTTTTCAAAGAGCCGGGAGCAGGGTTCGCTCTGGGTGAGCCATCCGGTAACCGGAAGAATCCTCCCCTTTGCCGGAGACGGACGGTTTCTGACTCTGGAGAGAAGAAACAATCATTACTATGCCCTCCTGCCCCAGGACTCCCGGTGTGTTGCCTATGAGGAAGAGATGGAAGCCCGGGATATTGAGGAGCATGATCCTCTGTTGGAGCCCGGAAACGGGGCTTCAGATGACGGAATCCTGTCCAGACTGACAGAAACAATCAGAAAACGTCATGCCGAAATGCCCGCCGGTTCCTACACAACCCATCTGTTTGAAAAAGGAACGCCGAAAATAAAGAAAAAGTGCGGAGAGGAAGCCATCGAACTCGTTCTGGCCCAAACCCCCGAAGACCTGGTCTACGAGTCGGCCGATCTGATTTACCATTTGATGGTCCTGCTGGAAGCCGAGGGACTCAGCATCGCGGATGTCCTTTCGGAGCTTAAAAAAAGAGACTCCTGATTTCAGGAGTCTCCAGGTTTCCATTCCAAAGAATAACTATTTTTTCAGTTCTTCATTGATGGCTGCTGCCGCTCGCCGTCCGTCGCCCATGGCGAGGATGACCGTTGCAGCACCCTGGGAGATATCTCCGCCCGCATAGACGCCGTCGAGGGATGTTTTCTGCCGGTCGTCCACGACGATGGTTCCCCACTTGGAGAAATCCAGTCCCGGAGTGGTCTGTTTGATCAGGGGGTTGGAGGCGTTTCCGATTGCGGGAATACAGGTCTCCACTTCGATTAGAAATTCGCTGCCTTCCACAGGTACGGGGCTGCGGCGGCCCGATGCATCAGGTTCACCCAGTTCATACCTCAGGCACTCAATGGCCCTGACACGACCTTCCTCATCTCCCAGTATCCTCACAGGATTGGTGAGGGTCTTGAAGATGACTCCCTCTTCATGGGCATGATGAACCTCTTCCACACGGGCGGGCATCTCTTTTTCGGTCCGGCGGTAGATGATGTAGACCTCTTCGGCACCCATACGGACAGCCGTTCTCGCCGCATCCATGGCCACGTTCCCTCCGCCGAAAACGGCGATTCTTCTGGCCTGATAGATGGGGGTTTCGGCGTTATCACGGTCATAGGCTTTCATCAGATTGGAGCGGGTAAGGAACTCGTTGGCTGAGAAAACGCCTACCAGATTTTCCCCTTCAATGTGCATGAATTTGGGGAGACCCGCACCCGACGCGACATAAACCGCATCATAACCGTCTTTTTCCATAAGATCTTTGAGTTTTCTTGTCCGGCCGACCAGGAAGTTTGTTTCAAAATGGACTCCCATTTTTTTCAGTCCTTCCACCTCGATTTCCACTATGGATTTGGGCAGACGGAATTCGGGGATGCCGTAGACGGTCACACCGCCGGGTTTATGAAAGGCTTCAAAAATTGTGACTTCATGACCGGCTTTTCTGAGGTCGGCGGCTGCCGTCAGACCTGAGGGACCGCTGCCGATGATGGCTACTTTTTTACCGGTGGCCGGGGGTATGGAAATGCCGGAATCCGGTCTGTTCTCTCTCTCCCAGTCCGCCAGGAAGCGCTCAATTCTGCCGATGGCGACCGATTTTTCAGGATCTTTCAGAATTTTACCCAGGGTACACTCGGCCATGCACTGCTTTTCCTGCGGGCAGACTCTTCCGCAGATGGCCGGAAGCATACTGCTCTCTTTGATGATATCGATGCCTTCGCCGTATTTCTTCTCTCCCGCTTTCTCAATAAACCGGGGGATGTCGATGCTCACGGGACAGCCCTTGATACAGGGTGCATTTTTACACTGGAGACAGCGGGCTGATTCCACAAGGACCTGGGCCTCAGAATAACCCAGGGCGACTTCCTCCATATTCGATCTGCGGACCGAGGGGTCCTGGCTGGGCATATCCTGCTGGGGGATGTCCCTTCTCATTTTAGGACTCAGTTCTTCAGGATTCAGACCGTTCCATATTTCGATGGCTTCCTTGTCCAGGAGCTCGGGTGATTTAAACTGACTCATTTTCGGCTTGCCTCCAGTTTTTCCGCTTCGATATCAATATTGCAGCGGTGGGCTTCATGTTTTTTATAGGATTTCAATCGGAGCATCATATTGTCGAAATCGACAAGATGTCCGTCGAATTCCGGTCCGTCGACACAGACAAATTTTGTTTCATTTCCGATGGACACCCTGCAGCCGCCGCACATGCCTGTCCCGTCCACCATGATGGTGTTCAGAGAAACCATGGTGCGGACACCGTAAGGTTTTGTTGTAGCCGCACAGAACTTCATCATGATGGGAGGTCCTATGGCGATGACCTCGGAGGGAGGATTCTCCGATTCGCACAGTTCCTTCAAAGGAACGGTAACCAGGTCCTTTCTACCGTAGGAACCGTCATCGGTACAGATGATGAGTTCATCAGAGAGGGCTCTCATTTCCTCTTCCATGATCAGAAGATCTTTGTTTCTGGCACCCATGATGGTTATGACCTTGTTTCCGGCTTTGTGATGTGCCTCCACAATAGGGTGCATGGGAGCGACACCGATACCGCCGCCCACACAGACGACCGGTCCGTTCCTCTTCTCGATATGAGTAGGCTGACCCAGGGGTCCCAGAACAGTTTCGATCATGTCGCCCGGATTGAGGCGGCTCAATTTCTGGGTGGTTGCTCCGACTGCCTGAAAGATGATCTCAATAAAACCTTCCGCCGCATCCGCATTGGCAATAGTCAGAGGAATCCTTTCTCCGTAATTGTGATCCACCTGAAGGATCAGAAACTGCCCGGCTTTTCTCTCTTCCGCAATGAGGGGCGCTTCTATTTTCATCCGGAATACATCCGCTGAAAGTTGTTTCTTTTCTAAAATTCTGTTCATCTGCTCTCTCCGATCCGGCGGTGCTGCCGTATCAATATGACATAGTGATATTTGAATATAAAAATATTGTATATGTAAATTCCTGATTTGAAAAGCTAAACGTACTTGTTGAAACTTTTCAGCATCAGGAAACTCTCGGTGGAACTGACACCCTTCACACCGGCAAGCTCTTTCGTCAGAAAGCGGACCAGTCCGTGGTTGGAATCCACAAGGACCTGAACAAACAGATCATACCGGCCCGATGTGATGGAGACATCCAGAACATTGGGCAGTTCGGCAATTTCGGTTGCCTTGGATTCCAGCAGGGAGGATTCGGCCACATTCACGGCAATGGTTGCCAGCTGCTGATTCTCAAGAACCTCGGGATTAATAAGGGCCTTGATTTTAACAACATGAGACTCCTTCAGTTTCTTGAGCCTCTGCCTCACCGTCCCTTCCGAAATGCCCAGAAGCCTGGCTATGGCATTGTTGTTCTGATAGCTTTTTCTGAGTAGTCTGATAATTTTCCAGTCTATATCATCGGGCTGCATTACAATCCTCCTGATCAGTCATTTCCCGAAACTTTGGCATCCATCACACCGTTATCGCCGCTGTTCCTGTCAACCAGCTCACTGCTTTCATAGTTCTTTCTGAACCTGAGAACATTCATCATAAAGATATTCAGCTTGTTGATGATATTGGGCGGGAGGATATTGCCGTCCACTTCCAGAGAAAAGACCGGGTAGTTCCGTTCTCTGGCCCAGGGTGTGATCAATCCCTCGATAACCCGTCCGATCAGACAGGCAAAGGGTGATATGTTCACAATTCCCGAATAACCTTCCTCCATCGCCGTGGCGGCCACACCGCTTGAGATGGCAATTTCCGAATTCAGTTCCAGATTGACGAAATTGTCGGAGGTGTTTTTCATGATCTTCTTCATATCATGGGGGGTGTGAGGAATCAGATCTGACTTCTGCAGGATATCCTTGATACCCTTTTCGACGGATTTTTTCCAGAGCATCTCAATTTTCAGAATCATCAGCTTCTTCATCTCCTGTGAGAAGGGACGCCTGTACCAGGGAAGGAGGCGAATCCTCTTGTTCAGGTCATAGTTTCTCACAAAATCAAGGTAGTGAATCCATTCCGATATACCCGAAACCTTGGCGATGATGCCCTTCCGGCTCATCATGTCCACAAGCTCGTCCACGGCAAAGTCATCCCGGCGGACATAGATTTCGCCCACGATCAGAACCCTGGGGACTTCATGGATTGTTTTTTTCAGGGGAATGGAGGCCACCGTCCGGGCGATCTTTTTCAGGACCTGATTGATCCGGCTGAAATCCCTGTCGATGATTTCGATCATCTCATGCCAGAGATCGTCATAGATCTTCAACGCCTCAGCAGGATCTTCGGCACAGGCACGGAGTGAGGTCTGAATGTCCTTCGTTCCTGGCCAAAGATGAAGGGAATCTATCGACATTCGATTTCCTCCAGCGAGGAAAGAAATATTTTTATTATTTAGTGGCCCGAGATT
>QKJO01000024.1 GCA_003249275.1 Spirochaetaceae bacterium | reverse complement strand
GACAGGCCGTTGGGATATCCGCCGCCGTTCCACTTTTCATGATGATTCAGGGCGATGTCGGCGGCGGTTCGGATGGTCGCCAGGGAAGATCCTCTGAGGATGGAATGCCCCGTCGTTGTGTGCGCCTTGATCACTTCAAACTCTTCGGGGGTCAGCTTGCCCGGTTTCCTCAGGATCGCATCATCAATCGCAATCTTTCCGATGTCATGGACGATGGAGGCAATGCTGAGATCCTCGGCCACTTCCTCCGATTTTCCCGCCTTGAGGGCAAGCAGATTGACCATTTCGGATACTCTTTTGACGTGAGAGCCTGTCTCGCCGTCTCTGTATTCGATCAGTTCTCCCAGCATCATGATGATCTGCTTCATGCCGCTCATCATCTTCCTGTTCATAAAAAAGCGGTCGAAGGCAAAGGTGAAATTTGTGAGGAACAGGCGGATCATCTCTTCATTGATGTCCTGCAGGTCACCCTCCAGGTAGATCAGGTTTTCCGAGTCGTGAAACCCTTTGTAGTAGCCGATGAAACAGCGGCTGTACTTCCGGTAGAAGAGGGTATTGTCTCCCTTGCGGGACAGAAAATCATCCATGGATTCCAGAGACTGAATGCTCAGAACCGGCTTCATCAGCTTGTCGCTGTATTTGCCCGTACCGGCAACAATTCTGAAGTCCTTCTCCTGGCTGTAGGCGATAAAACCGTTGTTCTCTACAACCTTCTGTTTGCTGGCCATGAAGGCATCGCTCTGGTAGTTTCTGAGGTTGTTCAGCTGTTCCAGAAGACCTGTAAAGAAATCCTTCAGATTGCTGTAATGGTAGAAGTCGGAGGAGGATTCAATGACCTTCTCCAGTCCTTTCTTGTGGTTTTCAAGTTTTTTAAGGTCTCTGTAGTTCCGGATGGCCGTGTACAGGGTAGTTTTGAATTTCTGTGCCGTCAGTTCCGACTTGGACTTGTAATCATTGATATCGTAGTCGACGATGACCTTTTCTTCCGGTGCCGCACCGGGCTGGCCGGTCTTCAGTATGATCCGGGTCATGTCGTTGCCCAGGGTCCGGCGGGTATAGTTCACCACATCCAGTCCGGAGGTCGTGTCTTCCATCACCACATCCAGGATGAGGACAGCCACATCCGTATTGTCCTTGAGAGCCTGAATCGTCTCCTTTCCAGAATAGGTATCGATGAATTTCAATCCGGCATTTTCAAAACGGAAATCCTTCAGAACCAGGTGGGTTACCGTATGTACATCCCTGTCGTCATCGGCAATGATAACTTTGAAATTGTATTCCGGCTCCTTGTCTGACGGATTGGTGTTTTCTGATATAAAATGGAGAAGACGATCTCCCTTATCTTCATTCATTGTTAACTGCTACTCCAATGTTCAGGGCGTCACAAAGCGGGCTGCCGGGTTTGCACCCGATATGAAACAATTCTAACATATAATAGAGGAATATACCTGCAGAGGAATAATTTTTAAGGAAAGACGTCATGAAATCAGATCCTCAGGAAAAAACCGGCAGCTCGGGGCGTCGGATTGCCTTCTGCTTTGCTCCCGTGCTGATGATGCTCCTGTCGGGTGTGCAGTTTTCACTTCTTGATACAGTCATCGCCCATGCCGGGAGATTTTCCTGGCAGTTCCATATGATACTGGGGGTCAATATTGTCCTGAGCATCCTTATCTGTTTCGTCAAGTCTGCAAGAACAGGGGTGCTTGCACTTAAAACGGTCTTCCTCTTTCTCATGATCTATCCGCTGGGAACAAGTCCTCTTCTCAGTCTGTCGCTGATGCTGCCTCTTCTTTTTGAGATCGGGTACTATATTTCCTATCCCCGCAACGGGGCGGGACTGTTTGCCGTCCTGGCGGGTGCTCTCTTTCTTCAGAGGCCCAGGAGTGTTTTCTATACCGATCTGCCCGGTCCTGAACTTCATGACAGGATTTTTTTTCTTGTCTTCTCCCTGATCGTCATCCTGCTGATCCTGCTCCTGTCGGCGGCATCAGACAGGCTGGAAAAAGAGAGAAAGCTGACCGGAAGACTGGATGATGCTCTATCCAGCATGGCCCGTGCCAACCTCGGATTTCAGTCCTACACCAGCAGTCTGGAACTGGAAACCCTCAAAAAGGAGAGAAAAAGGGTTTCCCGGGAGATTCACGACACCGTCGGGTACTCGCTGACGAATATCCGGATCATGCTCGAAGCCGCCCTGCTCCTCATTGAGAAGGACCGGGGAGAGGCGGTATCTCTGATTGAAAAATCCATGGCTGAGGCCGGTTACTGCCTGGATGAGACCAGATCGGCCATGCGGCTTCTGAGATCCAAGGAAATCGGCAGGCCAAGGGGGCTGCGCTCCTTTTTCAAACTTGTTTCTGTTTTTGCCGAGGCAACCGGAATTGAAGTCAAAGCCGAATTCGGCAACTCCCCCGACAGTTTCGGTCCCGTTATAGACAAGGCCGTTTTCCGGTTCATCCAGGAAGGGCTGACCAATTCATTCAGACACGGCAGGGCTACAAAGATAGGGATCTACTTCTGGATTCAGGATAAGGTTCTCAAACTCAGCATCCAGGACAACGGCTCGGGGCTTGAATCCCAGCATGAGGGACTGGGTTTTACGGGAATGAGGGAAAGGCTGAATGAATTGAACGGCCGTCTGTACTATCATAATATTACCGGGGGTTTTGAAGTTTCTGTCTCCATACTTCTGGGGGAGAATTATAAAAAACAGGGAGCGGAGCATTGATTAAGGTTCTGATAGTGGATGATCAGGTGCTGTTTGCAGAAACTCTGCAGACTGTCATTACGATGAAGGCGGAAGATATCGAGATTGTCGGCCGGGTCTACAACGGAAAGGAAGCCGTGGAGGCTTCTCTGGTCCTCGACCCCGACATCATTCTCATGGACGTCAGAATGCCTGTCATGGACGGGGTCAAGGCGGCCTGCGAAATTCACAGGATCAGACCGGAAATCAAAATCATGATGCTCACTACATTCGACGATGACGCCTATGTCCATGACGCCCTGGAGGGGGGAGCCGTAGGGTACCTTCTCAAGAATATGCCCTCCGATGAACTGATCAACTCCATAAGAGCCGTCAAGAACGGGACCCTGCAGATCTCACCTACCGTTGCCTCCCAGCTGATGGGCATTCAGAGCGGTTCTTCATCAGACGGATCGGAGAGCGTTTCCGGACCCGACTACTCCATAGAGGAGCTCAGCAGAAGAGAGCGTGAAATCCTCTATCTCATGTCCCGGGGGTATGACAACGGACACATTGCGGCAAAACTCTTTCTGGCGGAACAGACCGTCAAGAATCATATAAGCCGGATCTATCACAAGCTGCAGCTCCACGACAGGATGGCCGTCATGAAAGCGGCCCGCCACTCGGAGCTCAGTGAATACTGCCGCTATCTTCTGGACGAAGAATAAGCGTATCCATCCTCCGGACAGGTACCAAACCGGTACTTATTGGTGACTTTTTGTTCACGAATCAGGGTTAGACTTTATACAATATCCGGACAACCCGCTCCCGTTGATCTCATTTGATTATGCCGGTCGGGTCCTGTCGGATGAAAGGAGAACCGTATGAGAAAATTTCTGATGATTCTTATGTCCCTCTTATTGCTTTCGGCAGCGGCATTTGCCGGCGGTCAAAGCGAAAAATCCCCGGGGATGGACACCATGGCGCCGGCAGGACCGGTGGAATTCGATTTCTGGACGACCCAGACCCAGTCCGACAGACAGGCCACGATCCAGGTACTGATCGATACCTTTCAGATCATGAATCCCAATGTTAAGATCAACCTCATACCTGTTGATGAAAATGACATGGCCACCCAGCTGAATACGGCAGCCGCGGCGGGAAATCTTCCTGCCCTTATCGAGTGTGCGGCTGAAAATGCGGTGGCTTTCGGATCACAGGGACTTCTCAATACCAAGGCAGTTACAGAACTTATAAATACAATCGGCAAGGACCAGTTCTATCAGGGTACGCTGAAACTCAATGAGTCACCCGCAATGGGAGAGTATTATGCCTCTCCCTTCCACGGCTGGGTTCAGGGCATATGGTACAGGGCTGACTGGTTCAAGGACGCGGGACTGAATCCTCCGGATACCTGGGACAACATTCTGAAGGCGGCCGAAAACTTTTACAAACCCGATAAGAACCAGTACGGAATTCTTGTGGGAACCAAACCGGAAGCCTATGCGGAGCAGTGTTTTACACAGTTTGCCATGTCCAACGGCGCCGGTCTTTTCGACAAGGACGGAAACCTGATTTTCAACTCTCCCGAGATGAAGGAAGCCGTCGAATTCTATGCCGAACTGGCTAAGTACAATCCTCCCGGACCCCAGACCTGGAGAGCCCGAGACTACTATCTCCAGGGCAAGATGGCCATGTTTTTCTACTCTACCTATATCATGGACGACCTGGCTATAGCCGAAGTCGCCGCAGGATCACTGACCAGTGAAAATTTTGCCGATCTGGCAGGCTCCAGTTTTGACCCCGATCTGGTCGCCAATACCAGGATGGCATCCACCATTACCAACACCCAGTCTGCCGGTTACGGTGTCGTTGTCTCCCTGGCTCTACCCGATCAGAAGGACGCGGCTAAAACGGAAGCGGCCAAAAACTTCATGCGCTATCTCTACACTCCCAACGCCTACATCACCTGGCTCCACATGGCACCGGGGGGCATGAATCCGGTTCTCAAGAACATCGCCGTCAACGAACGGTTCCAGAATGATCCCAAAGGGATCTTCAACAACTACGGCAAGGAAAAAATGGCGGAAATCATCGCCGGTCTCGACAGTATTGAAACCTTCAGTATCGTAGACGGAAACAGAATCGCCGCCGCCAGCACCATCTACTCCAAACAGATAATCCCCCAGATGATCTACAAGATCACCCAGGAGGGAGAAAATGTGGACAAGGCCATGGCCTGGGCCGAAGCGGAGATGGCCAAACTCAAATAACAGACACAATCGTACCCCCTCCTCAAGTGGGGAGGGGGCTCAATTTAAGCAAAGGAGAATCTCCCGTTGAGATTCTCCTCCCGGAGTTGATCCCATGACGACCATTATCCCCATGAAAGGACTGGGACAGAAGAACAGGGAAGCCCTTCTGGGCTGGGCTCTGGTGTTCCCGTCTGTATTTATCATCATGTCCCTCATCCTCTATCCTATTGTCTACAACATCTATCTCAGTTTTTTTGATGTCAATCTTCACGGCGGCAACACCTTCATAGGTCTTGAAAATCACAGAACCGTCCTGCTGGACCCGGAATTCTGGAGGTCCGTGGCGACAACCGTCATCTATGTCCTGTTTACGACCCTGGGAACGACTCTGTTCGGGCTGATCGTCGCCCTGGTTATGAATCAGCAGTTTCCCCTGCGAGGACTGGTCAGGAGTCTTGTGCTTTTTCCCTATGTGGCGCCCGTTATTTCGGTCGTTTTTGCCTGGCAGTTCATCTTCGATCCTGTCAACGGAATCGTTATGGATGTCCTTGTCGAGAGACTGGGAATCCTCCATGAGAGGGTCAATCTCATCGGTTCTCCCTCTTCGGCCGTCTGGGTGGCCGTCATATTCAGTATCTGGAAGAACTTTCCCTTCAGCTATCTGATGATACTGTCCCGGCTGCAGGGCATCGACCGGAATCTCTATGAGGCTGCCGAGGTGGACGGCGCCTCGTCCTGGGAAAAATTCAGGTACATCACCATGCCGGAGATCTATTTCGTCACCGGTTCCATCATCCTTCTCAGGATCATCTGGAATTTCAACAAATTCGAAGAGATCTATCTGCTCACCACAAATGTCAAGGTACTGTCCATCTACACCTATTTCAAAGCCTTTGTCGGTACCATGGACATGGGACAGGGATCTGCGCTGGCCCTGATCCAGTTCCTCCTCCTCATCGGATTCATACTTTTTTATGTGAAGAAGGTGCTCAAATGGTAAAGAAACGCAACCCCGTCAAATCGGCGGGATTTCTCATCCTCGTGCTGTTTATTGTTCTGTTCTGCATATTCCCCTTCTTTCAGATGCTCTCCACCTCGTTCAAGTATCAGGCCGACTGGGGCAATCCGTCACTGATCCCCACTCAGATCAACACGGAAGCCTATAAAGAGCTCCTCAATATCGGTCAGAGCATAAAAAATGTTCCCCGGTCCATACTGGACCTGCTGGAAAACACTCCGGACATGACAAAGGATCAGAAGGCTCAGATCCTGGCCAAATACCGGAACAGCGGTGATGTCTTTCCCTTTCCACGGTATTTTCTGAACTCCCTGGCCCTGTCGGGAATCGCTGCTTTTCTTTCGGTCTGCATCGCCATTCTGGGCGCCTACTCTTTCAGCAGACTCAAATACAGGGGGAGGTCTACAGTTCAGAGGGGCGTTCTGTTCGTCTATATGTTCGGAGGGATACTGCTTCTGATCCCCCTTTACAAGGTCTGTGTCGGTATCGGTTTACTGTCCGGCAGAACAGGGACCTTTTCCGCTCTTCTTGTGATCTATATGGTTCAGACTCTCCCCGTGTCCCTCTATATGCTTGGAAACTTCTTCAGAACCATTCCCTTTTCCATCGAAGAGGCGGCTATGATCGAAGGGTCCAGCCGCTTCGGGACCATCTGGCGGATCATCATACCTCTCTCTGTTTCCGCCATCGTCACAGTGTATATCTACTCCTTCATGATCGCCTCGAACGAGTATCTTTTTGCCTCCGTCTTTCTCAAGGGATTCAAGGATCTCTACACTCTGCCCATGGGTCTCCGTGCCCGTTTTGTTTCCAA
>QKJO01000173.1 GCA_003249275.1 Spirochaetaceae bacterium | reverse complement strand
GTTCGATGAGGGTTCTGAGATAATCGAATTCAGTTTGGGATGCGGAGGGGAATCCGATCTCAATTTCTTTAAAACCAATTTTTAGAAGTAGGTCGAAGAGTTCCAGCTTTTCCTGCACATTCATGGGAATGGGTAGTGCCTGGTTACCGTCGCGCAGGTCTACGCTGCACCAGATGGGCGCTTTGCTGATGGTCTTGTCAGGCCATGTGCGGTCAGGCAGTGAAACTGGGGGGAAGGGTTTATACTTCCTGTAATCATAACTCATTGAGCTCTCCTTGTGTCGTACGGGCATCCATAAGGACTCCGTTCTTGAACTAAAAAAATTGGTTTTGGGCTAAATACTATATCAATCTCCTATGGGAAGTCTACACAATCAAACTTTGTGTCAGAATATTTACCCGGGAAGTTTTCCGACAGGACCTGCTTTACCACAAAAGCCGTCAGATGTTAAAACTGAAGGATGAATATACTTCTACAGACCCTGCAGGGGGTAGTCCCTGTCTTTTTGCTGATCGTCATAGGGGTTTTTCTCAAAAGAGGGAAGGTCATCGGCGACGGGTTTCAGAAAAGTTCGTCCGTCATCTGTTTCAAACTGGGACTTCCCTCCCTTATTTTTCTTAAAATTGCTGGATTGAGTTTTTCGGGCGTCTTCGACACAAGAGAGATCCTGATTCTGGCGGGGCTTTCCATTCTGACAATGATCATCGCCATGGCGGTGAGCCTCGGATTCGAGGATATACGTCAAAAAGGCTCCTATGTTCAGGGAACCTTCCGGGGAAATGTGGCCATCATCGGACTGGCTCTGATACTGAACCTTTACGGGGAAGAGCTTGCCGCCAGGGGTGCCATGGTGGTCGCCCTCTTACTGCCTCTTTTGAATATCATGTCCGTAATGGCCCTTACCCTGCCCCAGCATGGCTTCTCCCGGAGCGGCCTGCTGGTGTCTCTGAAGAGCATCGCCACCAACCCCATCATTCTGGCGGTACTGGCGGCCCTCCTGTTCTCCCTGTTCAGAATTCCCGTACCGGCCATTCCGGCACGTCTTCTCAAATATCTGGCCGACCTGACCCTGCCTCTGGCCCTGATCAATATCGGCGGTTCCCTGACCGTGCACGGATTGAGGGAGAAAGGAAAGAGAGCCCTTTCCTCTTCACTGCTGAAAACCGTAATTCTTCCTGCTATTGCCATCCTGATCTTCTATAATCTGGGGTATGAAAAGGAAGAACTGGGGATGATATTCCTGTTGATGGGATCTCCTGCAGCCATATCGAGCCATATCATGGCGGAATCAATGGATAATGACGGCGACCTGGCGGCTCTGATCGTCATGGTGTCGACGGCGCTGGCAGCTCTGACTACAGTGGTCGGCATCAGTCTGATCAATGCCTTTTTATGAAACCTGTTACCGAAGGGGAGAGAATCGTGGATTTTGACAAGAGAATAGACAGATCTGACAGCAATGCGGCCAAATGGGACAGTATGGTCCTCAAAGCCCGGTTCGGCAATGAAGAGATGCTGCCCTTCTGGGTAGCCGATATGGACTTTGCCTCTCCAGATATCGTCAGGGAGACTCTGAAGCGACGGGCGGACCATGGAGTCTTTGGCTATCCGGCTACCACCAGGCATTTTCTGAAGGCCTGGCAGGACTGGACGGCGGCGGAGCACAACTGGAATGTCCCCCTGTCGGAGGTCTGTTTTACCCCGGGAATCGTCGGAGCCATGAGCCTGGGAGTCTTTCTGTTCTCACAGCCCGGGGACTCGGTCATCCTGCAGGAACCGGTTTACCAGCCCTTCAGAAATATGATCGTCAGAAACGGAAGGACCCCCCTTGTGAACCAGCTGAAGCTCGATTCCGACGGCTATGCAATGGACTTTGAGGATCTTGAAAAAAAGGCATCCGATGCAAATACGTCCCTGATGCTCCTGTGCAGCCCTCACAATCCGGGAGGCCGGGTATGGAGCAGGGAGGATCTGGAGGAAGTGTCCCGGATCTGTCTGAAACACAATGTATTCGTCATTTCCGATGAAATCCATGCCGATCTGGTCCTGGGAGAGAGGGGGCACATACCCTTTTCCTCACTTTCCAGGGAAACCGGAGCTAACGCTATGACTCTGATGGCCCCCTCCAAAACTTTCAACATCGCGGGAGAGAAGCTGTCGGTGGCTGTCTTCGGTTCGCCGGAAAGGAAAAAGATCGACCAGGATGCCCAGTTGGCCTTCAGCACCAACGAAGGCTCCGCTCTGGCCCTCTCCATCGGCGAAGCCGTGTACAGAGAGGGATCGGAGTGGCTGATCGCCCTGAAAATCTATCTGAGAGAGAATGTCTCTTTCATCGAACAGTACCTGAAGGAGAAGCTACCCGCAGTCAGGCTTATGAAGCCGGATGCCGGGTTTATCGGCTGGCTCGACTTCAGAGGACTGGGGCTGGATCACAAAGAGATAGAATCCCGGCTGCTCAAGGTGGGAAAGATCGCTCTTGTGGAAGGCAACTGGTTCGGTCAGGGAGGGGAAGGATTTTTCCGTTTGAACTACGGCTGTCCCCGCTCCCTTCTCAAAGAGGGCCTGGAGAGAATTTCAGCCTCTCTGTCTGATCACTTCGTACATGAGGATACCGGCAGCCACTGAGACATTGAGAGAGTCCACATGACCGAAGGTGGGTATGCTTACCATGGTGTCGCATTTGTCCTTCAGCAGCCGGGAGATTCCCTTTCCTTCCGACCCCATGACGAGGCAGGTTCTCCCCCTCAGGTCGGTCTGCGGCGCCGTTGAACCGCCCATGTCGGCTCCGTAGATCCAGAATCCCGCATCCTTTAGAAGTTCAAGGGATCGGGCGGCGTTGGCGACCTCGACCCGGGGCACCCAGGCATGGGCTCCCACGGAAACCTTGGCGACCGTGTCGTTGATGCCGGCGCTTCTGTTGCCGGGAAGAATCACGAGATCCACGGCAAACTGATCCGCCGACCGGAGGATGGCACCCAGATTGTGAGGGTCCGTGATTCCGTCCAGAAGGAGGACCAGGAGCTGACTCTCCCCTTCCCGCTCTTTCAGAAAGTCCTTCAGTTCGCCGTATTTAACCGTTTTCTTTTCCGATCCGGACTGATAGATGAAGAGAGCCCCTTTATGGCCGCTCTCTCCGCTCAGTCTGTCCAGGTCCTTATCGGATACGTTCTCTACGGTGATTCCCTTATTTTCAGCCAGTTTTACCAGCTCATCGATCCTCTTGTTGGTTTTGCTCTTGTAGAGGATGCCTTGCGAGGTTTTCATGGATTCCATGATGCTGTGGTATGAACTTGCGACTCGTTCCATTTGTGCTCCCGGTTAATGATGAAGAATTGTATCAATCTGCATCAGAAGATCTTTCATTGTAAAGGGCTTGCGGATGAGGGATGCCTCTTTCAGTTCCGAAAGGTTCTGCAAACGCTCCTCCGTATAGCCGCTCATGAAAAGTACGGGCACATTATACCCCGAAGCTCTCAGTCTGTGATATGCCTCAACCCCTCCCAGCTCCGGCATGATCACATCCAGAAGGAACAGATCGACCGAAAGCTGGTCTTTTGATCTCTGCAGTTCCTCCACCAGGGCTTTACCGTTTACGAAACTCTTCAGAATATAGCCGCTTTTCAGGAGCATTGTCTCGGTCAGCTGCCGGACCATGGGATCATCCTCTGCCATATAGACAACCAGCTTTTTACCGGCCGGAGTACCGGATTCTTTCTGGACGGGTTCGGCTTTTTTCCCTCCGTCCGTCTCAACCCGGGGCAGATAGATATGGAAACTCGTTCCCTTCGAAAAGTCGGTTTCCACATTCAGATAACCATGATGCTGCCTGACGATACCGTAGACGATTGAAAGTCCGAGACCAGTTCCCTTGTCTCTGTCCTTGGTGGTGAAAAAGGGATCGAAAATCTCCGGCAGAATCTTTTCATCAATCCCCGTTCCGTTGTCCTGCACGGTGAGATGAACATAATCTCCCGGAGGAATGCTTCCGTCCAGTCCGGGAAAGGGTTTTCTGGCGGAGTAGACCGACTGCTTCAGTTTCAGGATTCCTCCGCCCTTCATGGCATCCCGGGCATTCAGACTCAGATTTATAAGAACCTGTTCGATCTGCTGTTTATCGGCTATGACCCAATCCTGTTCCCCTTCCAGTTCGGACTGGATCAGGATATTCTCCTCCAGCAGACGGCTGAGTATGGGGATCAGGTTATGAATCAGGCTGGACAGTGAGATGGTCGTCATATCCAGATTCTCTTTACGGCTGAACAGCAGCAGCTGTCTCGTCAGATTCCTGGCGCTGGATGCCGTTTTCAGTATGGGTTCAACATACTCATAGATCTTCTGATCTCCGAATTCGTCTTTCAGAAGCTGACTGTATCCAAGAATGATCTGCAGCAGATTGTTGAATTCATGGGCGATGCCTCCGGCCAGTTTACCTACGGCTTCCATTCTGGCGGCCTGCCGGAGCTGTTCCTGGCTGGCCTTCAAAGCGGCTCGGGTCTGGGACAGTTCGGAGAAATCCTGAATAATTCCGGTTACGATTACCTTGTCCGTCTCCGGGTTTCTGGCCAGTCTGGCCATCAGGTGGAGGATCAGATTGTCTCCGCCCTCACGGGGAAGGGTCATAAGGGATTTGACTCTGTTCTCCTCATCCATCAGGAGTTCGGGCAGGGGCTCTCTCCTGTTCCAGAGAGGAAATATCTTTTTCATAAGATTCAGAGAATCGGCAGACTCATCGGATCCGGGCGCAATTCCCGTCAGCGAATACACATCCTTCGAGTACCAGTACTGATCCGATTCGGGATCATACTCCCAGTTCCCCACCATGGCCATGGCCTGTGCGTCCCTGAGCCGTCTTTGTTCATTGTGCAGTATCTGCTGCATTCTGTCCGAGTCGGTGACATCCTTGAAAACGATGATCGCCCCTGTCAGAGTATTGTCCCGCGGGTCCTTGATGGGGGAGACGGTGTCGGTAATATGCATCCTGTTGCCCGATCTGTTCCTCATGACCGTGTCCTGTCCCGTATCCATCCCAGTCTTCCGCTCCAGCACCTGCCGGACCGGGTCGCTCAGAATCTCTCCGGTGCTTCCGTTTTCAAGGGGCATGACGAGGGAAAGGGGCTGGCCGGCCCCTTCCTCCAGACTCCAGCCTGTCAGAATCTGGGCGGCATCATTCATGAAGATGATTCTGGATTCCGGATCCGTCGAAATCACCCCGTCCCCGATGGAACTGAGGGTCGTCAGCAGTTCGTTTTTCTGCCTGGCCAGTTCGGATGAAGATTTGTTGAGCAGATAGGACTGAACCACCAGACCGATGAGGAGAAACAGCAGAAAGAGTATGCAAGCGGCCAGAAAACGGATCGTCACCCTGTAACTGTTGACGGAAACACTGTTGAGGATCATCACATCTTCGGGCAGATCTTTGTCCTTCAGACCCCAGTACTGCATCCGGCTTTCATCCACAACATAGACAGAGGTGTCTCTGTCGATAACGGGAATGGAGGATGCCGGTACACCCTTCATGATGGAATCTGCCTGATCAAGAACCAGCCCCGCCTGAATTTTGCCCGATGTGACCTTGCCTCCCAGCAGACCGGGGCGTATATGGAGAAGATTGAAAACGGGAACCGCCGTCCTGGACTGCAGTTTGCTGATGAACTCCTTCTCTCCTATGTAGTGTCCCAGCCGGTCCCTGTACCAGCTTGTCAGAAGGAGGACAGAGTCCTGATCCAGGGTACTGGTCCAGTCGATCAGCTCATCCGTAGAATAGTCGTCGAATCCGACGAACTGAATATCCAGATTGCCCAGTTCCCCCCGAAGCAGTCCCAGCTGGGATTCCACCATCTGTTTGTTGCCTTCTCCCGTGGGTGTGGCATCCACAATGACATACACCTTTTTCATAGAAGGGATCAGTCTGTAGGCCATGGCCAGGGTATCGGCAAGGTTCACCCGGCTGATGACTCCTGTATGGGGCATGGTGAGGGCATCCCTGACCTTCAGGTAATCGTTGACCCCGCAGAAGACAACGGGAACACCGGGGTAGAGGTCCTTCCCCGGACCGGCCAGATACTGAAGGGCATTGTCGTCCACGGCGATGATCAGGGAGAGAGGTCCGGTTTTAAGTCCCTGTAGATTCCGGGTTATTGTATCGGACTGCTCGTCGGGAGTGTTCCTTTTCGTGTCCATGTATTCCAGATAGAGCCTGGTCCCCGGTTGACGCTCCTTCAGACCGCTGAGAAGGGCCGCATAGATATTGTCTTCCCATTCGTGACCGGGATGATAGGAAAAGAGCAGAAGGATGGAACCGGGAGCATCGCCCCTCAGATTCTCCTGAGCGGAGAGTCCGGCCGGAATGAAAAGTGTGAAAACCAGGATGGAAAATACAAGCCTCAATGATTTTCCTGAGATTTTATTCATCAGCCCTCCCGGCAGAGTCAGAGACAATTTAATCCTATCACATCCCCTGGAAAACGGGGAGGCAGTATAAAATTAATTATAGGCCGTTTTTATTTTATTCTTTGGATTAAATGAATAATTATACCGGTTTTCACAAGCCTCCGGAGAAACTGCCGGGGATTCAGTTAAACCCGGATTCACGGATCTCATCAAGGGGCTTGAGCCTGAGTTCATCCAGAAGCTCCCGGCTCAAAGCAGGAGGAATTTCCAGCTGCTCCGGTTTTTCAACAAATTTCCGGATGAGATCTATGGCCCTGGCACAGTAGATCCCCTCTGAAAGCCTGTCATCGAGAGTAAAGGTCACCTTGACGAGACTGCGGGGGACGACCTGTCC
>QKJO01000201.1 GCA_003249275.1 Spirochaetaceae bacterium | reverse complement strand
AGAGCATCCCCTCATTGAGAATATTGCTGTAGTTGAGAATCTGAAGGATGAGCCTCCCCCCCTCTCTGAGAATATGAACCGAATCCCTGAGAAACTGGAACTGAAAATTGAAAGGGATGTGGATCAGAGTGTTCCCCAGACAGCTGATGCAGTGAAAAGAGTCTTCGTTATACATGTCGGCCATATCCGTCAGATTTCCGGGTCTGAAGATCTCGGCTCCTCTTTCCGAGTCCGCAGAATCGAGCTCTTTCAAGGCCAGTTTTATCATGGATTCATCCAGATCGAATCCCCGTGCATCAATGCCCCCCGATCTGAGGGCCCGCACCAGGCTGCCCGTACTGCAGCCGGCATCCAGAAGCCGCTTTCCCGGCGCAACCCGGCTTACGACGTAATTCAAGCACGACGGGGAAAGAGGAAAAATCTCCTCATAATGACTGGATAGCAGGGTGTAAAAGTCCATAATACCTCTTTCCAACAGTATAACCCTGATTACTAAAAAAAAACCGCCCCTTGAGGGACGGTTTTTCTATAACTGATATTTTAATCAGTCATTGGGTGAGAAATCGGATTTTTCAGCGCCGCAGAGGGGGCAAACCCAATCTTCAGGAATGTCTTTGAAAGCAGTTCCGGCAGGTACACCGTTTCCAGGATCGCCGTCTTCGGGATCATAGATATAGCCGCAAACATCGCATACGTATTTCATGTTGTAACCTCCAAACCTTTTTATCAGGTTTCATAAAAAATTATATCAATTAATTCCCTCTTGGCAAGGACAATTAACAGTTTTTACGCCCGCCTCAGCTCTTCCACAATCCATGAAGATTGCAGTACTCTCTGGCGGAAACAGTCTTGGCTTCAACAGCAAACTCAGCTACGGGCTGACCGCCGGGTTTCAGAAATTCTTTGTAAACCTTGCCGTCGGCAATAAGCTCAATCCACTGGATGAAATGCTCTTCGGTCATGGGATGCAGAGTGCTTCCGACAGTGACTTTGTATCCTCCGCTGATTTTTTCAATCACGGGTACATGTTTTTCTGTTGCCGAATCGGCTGTTTTTTCTTCCAGAAGGGTCATTGGCTGACCGCAGCAGACAAGTTCGCCGCCGCCGACAAACAGAACTTCAACCATATTACCGCAGACACCGCATTTATAGACCTGATTCTTTGCTATCATATTCTTCTCCTGAAAAGTTTTGGAAATTACCAGTTTTCGCCGAGGACTTCAAAATGAGCCTGGGGATGGGCACAGGCGGGACACTTATTGGGGGCGGAAGCGCCTTCAAAAATGTATCCGCAGTTCATGCAGCGCCATACGACAGACGAATCCTTTTTGAAAACTTTGCCTTCGTCAATGTTCTTTTTCAGGGCGAGATACCGTTTCTCATGCTGTTTTTCGGCCACCGCGATGGATTCGAAAATAACGGCGATTTCATTAAATCCCTCTTTTCTGGCTGTTGCAGCGAAATCGGGATACATGGTTGTCCACTCATAGTGCTCACCCGCAGCGCCTTCGGCGAGGTTTTCAGAAGTGGTGCCGATCACTCCGGCAGGAAAACTGCCTGTGATTTCCACTTCTCCGCCCTCCAGAAGTTTAAAAAGCCGTTTTGCGTGCTCTTTCTCCTGATTTGCGGTCTCTTCGAACACCCATGCGACCTGTTCAAAACCTTCTTTTTTCGCCTGACTGACAAAGTATGTGTAACGGTTTCTTGCTTGAGACTCACCGCAGAAGGCAGTGAGAATGTTCTTTTCGGTCTTAGTACCTTTAAGACTTGCCATTGAGATCTCCTTGATAAACAGTTTATATTCTGCCTGCAGCGTTCCAATCATAAATGATGGTGTACGGAACACTTCGGCATAGAATCCAAAATTAATCCGGCACTTTTAAATTAAAATGCAGATCGGTGCAAAAATCAAACCTTTCCGGCGCATTCGGAGCAGAGCCCCTGGTAATTGAGAGAGTAGGATCTTATGACCCTCTTCTGTACCCATTCACTGCCCGGATCAGGCTCGGGAGCCTTCAGGTTCATGGGAATATCCTCAATTTTTCCGCATTTTTCACATCGGAAATGAGGATGGGAAGAGACGTCGTAATCAAAACGCTTCTGACCGTCGGGCGTCTCAATTTTCACAATCATGCCGTGGCGGTACATGGTCTCCAGATTTCTGTAGACCGTTCCCAGGCTGACGTTGGGGAGCCTGGTTCTGACATAATCATAAACCACATCGGCCGAAGGATGGCTGCGGCTGGTACTGAGAGCTTCCAGAATTATTTTTCTCTGGGAAGTCATTCTTAACTCTTCCATTTTTCAATAATAATAATGATTACTATTTCTTGTCAACAACTTTCTGAATCTGCCTCTGATCCGGGCCGGTCAGTTCCCGTCATTTATGAAAAAATCAAGAAGGCGGCTCCATTGCACCGGTTTCGCAATCACCGGAAGGCCGCCGGTGCTAATGCCGGAGGGTACGTTCTCATAGGATGAATCCATGGAAACAAGCTGAACCGTGCCGGGAAATTCTCCGGCGGACCATCGTTTCGCGATGCCGGATTCCCTCAGAAGAGTCTCATCGGACAGGACAATGCAGTAGCTCTTTTTTTCGAGAAACTCAAGAATCTCGCCGGCCGTACCGGCAAGGTCCGCAGTGCATCCCGTCCGGGCAAGCTGACCGGCTATTTTCCGGATACAGGATAAATCGGGGTCGGCCAGCAGGACAGTCTGTCTGTCCCGGGAGACGGCGCCCTCCAGCCGGGAGCCGCTTATAACCGTACCCGATCCCGCGACCGGCGGCAGAGAGAGGAGAAACCGTGCTCCGTCGGTACAGGAGGGATCACAGGAAAGACTGCCGCCCATTTTCTCGGCCAGGCTGCGGGCGACTGTAAGCCCCAGCCCCGACCCCCGCTGTTCCGTGAGTATCCTTGTGAAGGGTTTGAAGATGTCCTCCCTGCGGGAGGCGTCGATGACAGGACCTGTATTTCTGACAGTAATATTCATTGTGAAAAATCCCGCTTCCACACGGTGGACTTTGATTATGAGATAGTAGCCTCCCGTTGTATGGGCATCTGCGTTCTCAATCAATCTGTCCAGCAGCTCATTCAGGAGAGAAAACCGGGTATAAAGAGTCTCGGGTATGTCTCCCTGAAGGAGCAGAAAGACAGGAAAATCCCGGTTTCCCCTCAGTGCTGCGACTCTTTTCATTAAATGATTCTGCCAGTCTTCCAGGGAGAGAGTCTCCCGGGAAACACCTTCCTCATAGAGGGAGGAAATACGGTCCGGAAGAGCCAGAAAGGAAAGGTTTCTGATATAGTTACTCATGCTCTGTCCCGAAGTTACGATTCTCTCCACCCGCTCTCTGACTTCACTGTCAGGCATTCTGCCCTGGAGGATGCCTTCGCTCTCTTCCATGATGGAGTGGAGAGGCTGCAGTCCCGACCGGAGAAAATCGGCGTAGTAGTCGCTTCTCTGCTGCAGATCCTCCCTGACGGAGAGGTACAGATCGTTGAGGACATCCAGCTGATCCCTGTAGGTACTGATGTCCTTGTAGGAGATGAGAAGCCCTGCCCCGCCCTCTCCGGGTTCGGGAATCTGCTTATAGGTAATCTCATAACTTCGGGATTCCCCTCCGGGGACAACGATTTTTTTTTCTCTGACAACAGGCTGATTTCCCGACCTGAGGGCCGTCTCAATACTCCTGATTTCATCAATCCAGTCGGGAAACAGATCTTCAGGCCTCGACTTGATGATCCGGCCTGTCGGGAGACCCCAGAGAACCGCCATTTCCCGGTTGACCCATTCGAACTCACCGCGGCTGTTTTTGTAGGCGACAGGTTTGTGCAGCTGATTCAGAATCTCCTCCAGAACAGCTGAGCGGCTCCGGAGAAGTGTTTCGCTGCTGCGGTTCCGGCTTTTCTCACGCTGCAGCATGAGGGTGTATTTTCTTCTGAAGTACAGGACGATCAGTCCGGTCACCAGAAAAAGGATCGAAATGATCGCCAGGATAAGAGCGCTCTGCTCAAACAGACTTATAAATTTCTCCAACTGCTCAACCATAACGGAATTGCCGGTCCGGCCGGCACAGGCCTCCTGTATACCCTGATCAATTCTTTCTGAAAGTATAACCCACGCCGCGTACCGTCAGGAGGTATTCCGGCCGGGATGGAAGATCCTCTATTTTTTCTCGGAGATGGCGGATATGGACATCCACGGTCCTCTCATCACCGTAATGGGGATTATCTTTCGCCCATACCCGGCGGAGCAGCTCGGCGCGGTTGAACGTCAATCCGCTGTTCTTAAGAAAGAAAAGCAGCAGCTTGTATTCGATGGGAGTCAGATCGATGTCTTCATCATTTTTCCTGAGACTCATTATGTCCCGGCTCAGCCTGAAGGGACCGAACAGAAAATCCTTGTCCGAATTCAAGGACAGAACACCATAGGAGCGTCTCAAACGGGCATGGATGCGGGAAAGGAGTTCTCCCGTGCTGTAGGGCTTCACCAGATAGTCGTCTGCTCCTTCTTCCAGTCCCTTGATCTTGTCGATGTCTTCATCCCTTGCGGTCAGCATGATGACGGGAAAGCGGTGTCCCCTCTGGCGCAGCTCACGGCAGATTGTAAAACCGTCCTTGCCCGGAAGCCTGATGTCCAGCAGAAGCAGGGAGGGAGATATATCATGAAGGGCATTGAAAAAGCCCGTACCGTCAATGAAATGGAGAACCTTATAGCCGATGGATTCGAGAGTCATGACCAGTCCTTTGGCAACCGACTGATCATCTTCGATGGTGACTATGAGAAAATCGCTGTTCATGGACCCTCAATGTACACCCCATTTCACCTATTTCAAATAGAGGAGGAGTTTATTTGTACAAAAAAAAGACTGCCCCGCGGGAGGCAGTCCTCATAACAGACAGCAAGGATCAGAAAGATCCCTTGACAACATGACAGGCCACATGATGACCGGGAGCCAGTTCTTCCAGAACAGGAGTCACTTCACGGCAGACCGGCTGCACCAGAGGACAACGCGAGGCGAACCGGCATCCTTCGGGAGGATCGATGGGACTCATGACGTCACCGGGCAGCACGACCCGTTTATTCTTCCGGGTCACCCGGGGATCGGGAATGGGAATCGCCGACAACAGGGCCTTTGTATAGGGGTGAAGGGGATTTTTATAGAGTTCCCCGCTCCCGCATACCTCCATAAGCATACCGAGGTACATGACTCCGATCCGGTTGGAGATATGTTTCACCATGGAGAGATCGTGAGCGATGAAGAGATAGGTCAGTCCCATCTCATTCTGCAGGTCTTCCATCATATTCACAACCTGGGCCTGAATGGACACATCCAGAGCGGAAATCGGTTCGTCACAGACAACCAGATCCGGTTCAACCGCCAGGGCCCGGGCGATACCGACCCGCTGACGCTGGCCGCCGGAGAACTCATGGGGATAGCGGTTGGCATGCTCCCTCTTGAGACCGACATGATGCAGAAGATCGTAGATCCTTTCCTGACGTTCCGCACCGCTGGCGAGATTGTGTGTAGAAATCCCCTCCCCGATGATGTCGGTAACGGTCATTCGGGAGTTCAGAGAGGCATAGGGATCCTGAAAGATCATCTGAATCCGCTTCCTGAAGGGTTTCATATCTTTTTCGGAGATTTTGGCAAGGTCTGTACCGTCAAAATTGATCTCACCGCCTGTAGCGTTGTAGAGGCGGATGATCGTCCGTCCCGTTGTGGACTTGCCGCATCCCGATTCGCCCACGAGACCGAAGGTTTCACCTTTCTTTATCTCGAAGGAGACGCCGTCGACCGCTTTGAGGTAGGACTGATTCCTGCCCAGCAGACCGCCGCCCCCGATGGGGAAATATTTCTTCAGATTCTTAACTTCAAGTAGGGCGTCCTTATTGCTCACTGTAGGGCTCCTGCTTTTTCATATTGTTCCACCTGAGGAGCCTGTTCATGAAGGAGCCAGCACGCGGATGAGTGACTTTCGCTTAAGACGAAAGTCGGAGGTCTCTCGGTAAGGCAGACCTCCATAGTATGGGGACAGCGTCCGGAAAACGGACATCCCTCGGGGGGATGGAGCAGATCCGGCGGCGATCCCTCAATGGGAATGAGTCTTGATTTCTGTCCCTCCGTCAGCTTGGGAACCGATTTGTGGAGTCCGACTGTGTAGGGATTCTGAGGATTGTAGAAGATATCCTCCTCCGTACCCTGCTCCATTATAGTTCCGCCGTACATGACGATGATGTGATCGCAGACCTCGGCAATGACACCCAGATCGTGGGTGATCAGGATGATGGACGCGTTGATCTTGTCCTTGAGATCGTTCATCAGGTCCAGAATCTGGGCCTGAATCGTCACATCCAGGGCGGTCGTGGGCTCATCGGCGATGAGCAGTTTGGGATTGCAGGACAGGGCCGTGGCGATCATGACCCGCTGTCTCATTCCACCCGAAAACTCATGAGGAAAGCTGTTGATCCGCTTTTCCGGCTGGGGTATTCCGACGAGCCGGAGCATTTCGATCGCTTTCTTCAATGCTTCCGCCTTGCCGACCTTCTGATGGCGACGGATAACCTCCACCATCTGATTTTTGATCGTATAGACGGGATTGAGGGAGGTCATGGGGTCCTGAAAGATCATGGCGATCTCGTTCCCCCGGATATCGGAGAGCTCTCTCTGGGAGAGCTTGGCAAGGTCCTTGCCTTCAAAGAGGATTTCACCCTCCTTGATGCGGCCGGGTTCCTCGATGAGCCCCATGATGGAGAGGGCTGTGACGCTCTTGCCGCTGCCCGATTCACCGACGATACCGAGG
>QKJO01000135.1 GCA_003249275.1 Spirochaetaceae bacterium | reverse complement strand
AGACGTCTCTCCCAGACAAGATGAATCAGTCCGTTTTCGGCTGTCAGATGGGGACGCTGGTTGTCAAACTGAAAAAAATCGAAATTCTGGCCGTTCCTGAATTCGCTGAATGAGGTCAGCAGGATCTCGTCTCCCCACACCGTGTCGCCTTCCGCCCTCGATTTCAGGTAGAGCTGATAGGTGTTTCTCTGGTCCGTATAGAGGGACTGGAAAACAACATATTCATTCTGATCGTCATAAGTGTAAAAAGGAAGGAAGTTCTGCTTGAGTTCGGGATCCCGGATAAAATGCTCCGGAGCCGACCAGGCCTCTCCCGTCGTAGATTCAGAGATAAAGATCGAAAGGGCATCTGTTCCGTTGGGCAGAATGACCTTGGACGTCAGGAAAAGGAGAAGACCGCCGTCCCGTTTCCGGAAAATCCTCGGAACGACCGATGAGGAACTGCTCTCGATGGTACTGATCTTCTCCATGGGCAGTCCGGGACCGGTGAATTTGAAAATTTCAATAGAATTTTCCGATGTCTTCAGAGCCAGGACCGGATTGCCGTCCCTGTCCCCCGTCAGGGAGAATACGGATACCCGGTCCTCTCCCACATAGCGGAAGGGGTTGATCAGTGTTACGGGTTCGGACCAGACGGAACCGTCGAGCGACATGGATCCGACAATGGTGATCAGCTCCGGGTCATCCGGGTCGTACTCCTGCCAGGCCGTGAATACGAATCCCTTTTCCGAAGCCATCTGCTGGGGGAAATAGCTGTTTCCCTGGCCTATATCGAGAGGTGTCTCCCAGTAATAGTTCTGCGCCTGAACTGTGACGCAGACCAGTGAAAACATGAGGAGAGCTGTTATCTGGGAGAGTCTCAGGTTCAGAATTTTGATTCAATTCTCCTTTTCAGATCCTGCAGAGGAGGATAGGCTGCCGTCTTCTTATCCGCCAGCAGCTGCTGTACAATCGCATATGCCTCGAAATACTCGCCATTGATATATTTTTCTTCGGCAGATTTAAACAGGGCATTAGCAGCAGATGATAAAACTGCGGTTGCCTGGCCGCCTGCATCCAGCTGGATTCTGTCTTTCAGCGTAATGGCATCCTGATTTTCAGGATTCAGCTCGATGGCACGGTCCAGCTGGGTGAGGGCTACAGGAAACTGGGAACGAACATTCCCTTCAACAATGGCAAAGGCCTTGTTGTAGAGATCCCTGCTCTCGGCCAGGGCAGCCAGGTTGGGCGGCGGCTTTCTGATCCCCAGCAGAATCTCGGCATCATAGATGGCTTTTTTCATTCCGGGATAGTCGGGCTGAATGGCGGAGAGGTCCTTCAGGTCGATATAGGCTGTATCGGGTTCTCTGCTGAGACGGCTTACGGCACTCTTGAATTTCTCATCAAAAGTAACTTTAAAAAGATCCGGATCCCTGAGCTGCTGAATTTTCAGCTTCAGAACGCTCGCCTGCTGATTGAGGGGCATGGGAATCAGGATCTCATTCAGGTTCTGATCCGCTTTGTCGAGCAGATTCAGGCCACCGTTTCTGTTTCCGCTTTCAATCTGGCTCTTTCCCGCCTGGAAATTTGTAAAAGCCAGATTAAGAAACTGGGTCATTTCGGCATAAAGCGGTTCGGTCTCTTCAATCGTACGTCCCGATTCGACAGACAGGGCCGCTCTGACGAGGTTCATCCAGTAGTTGATTTCGTTGTTGGGTTCCGTATTGGTCGTGTACCAGCGGCTTTCGGCCCTGAGAAGGACAACTTCACTCTGGGCGTAGAGGCCCTGAAGATAGAGGCTCTTACCCTGATTGACATTCTCTCTCACAAAGCGGATGACTTCCTTGTTTTCCTCCTGGAGAATCCTGCTCTGCAGATCCGCTATCCTGCTGTCGATGGATGCCCGTTCGACAATTGTTTCATTGAATGAAAGGGCCTGGACAAAGAGTTCCTGGGCTGATGAGAGTTCCTGGAGGGCTCTGTTGAAATCCTTGGCAGACAGAGCACTCTCCGACTGCCTGAACCGGAACTCACCTTCTCCCAGAAAACGTTCGGCAGAAGCCATGTTCTGATCCGCTCTGCGCTGGAGTTTCTGATACTCCTTCAGGTCATTTTCCATGTTGAGAATGAGGGCTTCCGCCCGGCCGATATAGACTGCCATTTCCTCGCTCTGGGGAATGGCCGTTCTGACAGCCTGGTACCTTGATTTATAATCCTTCAAATCTGCGGAAAGCAGTGCGTTGTCATCCCTGAGGGTTTCAATAAGGGCATAACTGGTTTCGGGATAGACATAGAGAATACTCAAGTCACCCTCTTCCGATGCCTCGGGGGGAATTCCGTTAAGGAGAGAGACCGACCTGTCGTACTCTCCCTTCATCCGGTTGTATTCACCCTCCAGGGGGAGAATTTCAAAATCGGCGCTGTCCAGGGCGATTCTGCCGTCCAGGGTTCTGTAGTTCAGTATGGATTGATCCATTCTTCCCGCCAGTCGGGAGCCCTCATTTGCGGCAAAGGAGTCGGAATAAAGGACATCGTTCCTGTATCCGCCGATAAACCTGTTCCAGTCGTTTTTCAGAGGTGTCAGGTTCCCGAGCTCATCCGACAGAAGAGCTCTTCTCCTGGACATCTGCTCCAGGTCGTTTCTGTCATAGTTTCTGTATTCTTCAAGACGCTGGTTGAACAGACTCAGCCTGGACAGCTCAACGGCTTTCCGGCTTTTGATTCTCAGATCTTCAAGAACATTGTACTGATTGTTTAAAATATTCTGTGAGTCCTCGTAGAGCCGATAGGATGACATGAGGTTGATTCTCTGCGACCAGAGTTCGGTCAGTTCCACTCCTCTGTCCGCCCAGTATTCGGCCTCGTCAAAAACCGGCTGTGCCTGATTCCATGTGCTGCTGTTGAAAAGCAGTTCTCCCCGGCTCAGTATTTCATCCGTTTTTCTGACATACTCATTCTGGAGAAGGGTGATATTTTCATCCCAGTATCTGTCCATGGCGGGGACAAGACCTTCCTTGAACCGGTTTTCAAGACGTCCGAAGATGATTCTGTTTGAAAAACTGAGATAAAAGTCCTCTCTGATGTCAGGATTGATCTCGCCCAGCAGTTTGTTCTGTTCCTCAAAGACGTATCCCGCCTTCCATATATCGTTCCTCAGCTTTGAAAAACGGGTGAATTCATCGATCACCCTTTGATGAAGATTTCTGTTGTTTTCTACCGAAACCGTCAGCATCTGTGGTGTAAAACGGGTAAGACCCGAGTAATCGAGGACAAAGCTGTCCAGAGAGCTGAGAAGGACAGACCGTTCACGATCGGCCGGACCTTTGATAACATCTCCGTAATTTCTCTCGTCATAGGTTCTCTTGTGGAGTTCAAATCCTGTCTTGTATATCGTGGCGGCCTGATTGTAATTCTTCTGTTCTACCTGAATCTGCGCCCTGTCCATGATTTCATTGAACAGCAGTCTGAAGTAGATAAGCTCCGCACTGATTCTGGCATCGGTCAGTGATTCACTGGTCGCCACATTGGGGTTCTTGTCCATGGCTTCCAGCTCGGAGATGATTTCAAGACCTTTCTCATAGTCATTTTCCTCAAAGAGAACTCTGATCAACTCCTCGTATTTGGCGTTGAATTCCTCTTTTTTCTTTCTGATCTCCTGAATTTTCTTCTGAGCCTTATCCATCTCCTCAGGATTGTCTTTGACGATCTGAACAAGAAGACTGATGGCTCCATTGTAGTCGAAAATGCCCATCAGGCGTTCAACTTCCCTGTATTTCTGTGCTATGGTCATATCGGAATCCTGAGCCGCCAGAAAGGGAACTGTTATGAGAAAAATTAGGATTATGAGATATGTATTCTTTTTTATACCAGTCAAGTAAAGCCTTCAGAAATCCGAAATTATCAACAGATATTATATCTTACAACATTATCGGCAACAAAGGAATGAATCTGGATAAAAGCACTTTTCAAAGGTATACTGAAAGGGTATGAGGAAGAGTTTCACGTCGCTCCTTTTTTTTATAATTGTCTCATCACTGTCCGCCGGAAATGCGGCGTCCAGTCTCTATGCGGATCTGAGCAATCTGTTCGGCATAGACCCCAATGCGGGACAGAACTCATTCCTCACCCTCCTCATTCCCGCCGGCGGCAAGTATGAAGGTATGGGAACGGCTTTTACGGCTATGAGCGTGGATTCGGGATTCCTGGATGCCAACCCTGCAGGGAGTTCTTTCATAAAGAATTCGGAACTTACATTTTTCCACAATAACTGGATCGCCGATACAAACCTGGAAAGCGTTACCTACACCTCCCGGTGGGATGATTTCGGCATCGGCGTGGGAGGGAAATTCCTCTATCTCCCCTTCACCGGCATTGACGACTGGGGCGACAGAGCCAAAAATGAAGACGGTTCATTTTCGTCGGGTTACTATACCGAAACCGTCATGACTTTCAATGCCGGCTACACATTTCTGAACGATTACTACTATCACGGGATTGCCGTCGGAGCCAACATTAAGATGGCTTACAGAGGAGTTCCCTATTCCATAGCTCCCGATCAGTCGGCCTTTGCTCTCATGGCCGACCTGGGGCTGCAGACGAAGTTCAATGTACTCAAGTTCTTCAGTTCAAGGGAAAAAAACTTCAGTTTCGGTATCGCGGTCAAAAACATCGGAACCGAGTTTATCCGGGATCCCGATCCCCTTCCCACAATGGTTTCCACGGGTATTGCCTACTCGCCGCTGAAGCCGATGACCTGGGCCTTTGATGTGAATATCCCTTTCAACCTCGACGGTACGCCGCCCGAAGCGGTCAGTTATGCGGCGGGGCTGGATCTGGGTATCACAAGTTTTTTATCCGTTCAGACGGGATTTCAGATAAAAACGGGATTGCCGCGTTTCAGCGTGGGATCATCCCTGGATCTGGAACGATTCAGTCTGACTGCCAATTATACCCTTGACCTGACGACTCAGGTGAATTCCATAGACCGCTTCAGTCTGGCCCTGAAACTCAACCTCGGTGATTTTGGAAGAATGACGAGAAATGAAAGAGCCCAGCTTCTTTATTTACAGGGACTGGAGGAGTATGCCAACGGAGACATCAGCAAAGCCATCTCCTACTGGGAAGAGAGCCTTCAGCTCCGGCCGGACTTTACTCCCGCCAGAGAGATGATAGAAACGGCCCGTAAAACACAGGAACTCAACCAGGTGATCCAGGAAAATCAGACCATCGATGAATGATATTTCAGAAAGGCCCTGATCTGGCTGATGAACTCAGTCAGTTCCAGGGGAAATGAGTATCCTTTTTTGAATCTGTTCTTTTTTTTGTAGTTTTCCAGCAGTCTGAGGAGTGTCACCAGTTCTTTCTTTTCCGAAGTAAAGAAAACAGGAACTGCCCCCGATTCAATCATCCTGCTTCGTTCCTCCTGATCCATAGACCCGAGTTTTTCAAGATAGAGTTCAACCTGGGTGACGAAATCGCTGGATTCATAGCTTACATCGGAGAGGTACTGTTCCAGTTCCACTTTTTTCTGAATCACCTTTTCCGACTGGTTCTGCTGATTCTTGAGTCTGTACCAGGCCAGGCCGGCAAGAACGAAGGAAAGTATAATTTCATCGACAAAGGGAACCGGGTCTCTCACCACATAGGAGAGAAAGTAGAAGGAGACAAGGAAAACTCCCGCCGACAAGAGCAGGTGGATGAGGAATTTCGAATCATTGATCCATCTGTTGACCGCTTTTTCGATGTTGACCCGGAATTCGGTCTTTATAAGTTCGTGGTCAACATCGGTCAGCGAACCGCCGTAGGATACGCTGATATTCCCCTCTGTCAGATTTTCCATAAGGTTCAAATCCGTGTAGTCGTTGACGATGAGGGAACTGTTCTTCCATTTGAGAAAGTAGACTTTTTTCATAAACCAATCCTTATTCCGGAACAGGGGGCATGATATCGAGGAGTGCCCTGATCTGATAAAGCTGGGCATATTTCCGGGCGGAAAGTCCCATGGAGTCTTTATTGTCGCAATCGGCACCGGCTTCGATCAGAATCTCGGCACAGTCGATCTGACCGTTTCCTGTTGCAAGAACCAGTGCAGTTTGACCGCTTTTGCTCTTTATTTCAAGCTCCGCCCCGTGGTCTATGAAGAATCTGACAAGCTCCACATGCCCTCCGGAAGAGGCATCCATCAGGGGTGTGTTGTTCCTGTCCAGACTTATGAGATTGATATCCGCACCCGCCTCATAGAGGATCTTTACAATATGTGTGTGTCCCTGTCTTGCCGCGGCTCCCATGAGAGAGACCTGGTCTGTTGAAAGTTTGTTCACTTCAAATCCTGCATCCAGGAATACTCCGGTCAGGAAACGGTCTCCTTCATGGACGGCGTGGAAAAAATTCTGATGCGTATGTTCCCGCATCCTGTCTTCCAGGGTCTTCTCTGCCTGAATCCTTTTGATCTGAAAATCCCAGTTAGGCAGACGATCTGTAATGATGGAAATAAGTGATTCAATGTCGTGGGCACAGTAAAAATTCTTCATCCACTCAGGCGGAGTGCCGTCCTGATACAGCAGAATCGTGTTTTCCGTGTTCATCCGGTTGTATCCGGCTATAAATGTGATCCACTGGGACTGAAAATCCTCCTCAGTAGGTATTATGAGATAGAAGGATGTTGAATTGAGGACCTGTTTCAGAGGCTGAATAAGATTGTCCAGATTGATTTTTTCATCAAAGAGAATTGTCTGGTATTCTATAAAATAGTCATCAAGAGCTATTCTTAATTGCGGTAAATCCGTTTTTTTCTTTTCAGAGCAGAAAACAGAAAGCTTCATGTACAG
>QKJO01000061.1 GCA_003249275.1 Spirochaetaceae bacterium | reverse complement strand
AGTGCCGGGACAGGTATAATGAGAAAGATGCAGTTATGCATTTACCTAAGATGCATTTAGCATGGACAAGTATCAGAAATTTTACAGGAATGAGTGAAACAGAGCTTTCTAAGAACATAGATGAGTACCTCGAAGACGTCTATCGTTCCTGTGCCAGACGAGAACTGGACAAGGCACTGTCACTGCTTGATAAAGCCTATTCCATTGATTTTGACCGATTGGAGCTCTCCGGTCTCTTGAGAATGCTTAAATTCTGGAAAGAGCGCTGGAACAGGATGTCGGACTTTTCTGGTTTATATGAGAAGGGAGATTATCTGCTGAAGCAGTGGGACCAGTTCAATGACTGGTTTTCTGCTGATGAAAGAGGAACTCCGGAACGGGGAATACAGTCCCTGAAATACATGGTTCATTCGGAGGCTTTGAGCTGTTATGAACAGCTCCATCTGGATGATAAAAACGATTTGGAACTGCTCCTTGGAATCGGCAGATGCAACAAGGTGCTGGGGAATTATGAAAAAGCGGTCAGCAGTCTTGAAAAAGGAGTGAAAATCAGCAGGGACAACCCTCTGGTTTTAGCTGAGCTGGCTGATACGTATGCCCTTGTGGATGAAATACAGGGTGCAAAGATCTTTTTCCGTGAAGCTTTTTTCATGGACCCGGACAGGATCGACCTGAGCCGTCTGGAGTCGGGATTGATTATCAAGCTCATTGAGAAAGTTTCACAGTCCGGTATTGATGCGGAAAACATCAGGGAATGGCTGCCGGTATACGGCGTTATTTACGGTGTTTTCAACGTAAAGAGGGAATTGAGACCGATTGAATACGGCAAACTCAAGCAGTCTATATTTTCCCTTCAGAATGAGATCCGGCAGAATAACGAAAACGGGAAGCTGGTACCCCGTTTAATAAATAGGTATTTCTGGCTTATTGATCACTATATAAGCACTAAAGAAGATAGAAAAACGATTGACGAGGTTCTTATGAATATCAAACTGCTTGACCCGTCGATTTACCGGCAGTACATCAATTGAATGTAGGAGTAAATTAAAGTTATGTCAGACGAAATGGTCAGCAAAATTAATGATCTGTTGAATGAGGAAAAGTGGACCCGTGCTGCTCTCAGCAATTATACAATCAAAAATTTTGAAGAGCTGGATAGTTCGGTTAAGGAAATTCTGGAGTCAAATACTCAGGATGAAATCAGGGATCTTTGCGAAGAGCATCTTGATCACTCAAAAAACAGCATCATCGCCCTGTATATTTCCGGTATCATCTCCCTTCATAAACAGCAGATTGATGATTCCCATCTTGTTGAACTTATAAATATTTTCTCCGGTAACCATAAGTGGAATATTGTTGAATTCCTTTGTGAAAGGATTCTGAAATTCGGCGAAAATAAAATGGCTCTCAGAGTCCTGGCCGAATCCTATGCCAACGAGGACAGACAGAGTGATGTCTATGAAATCTGGGACCGCCTGATCAAGATCGATTACGATGAAGCGGATATCGTCAAGAAGCTGGCCGAAAAAGAAGAGGCGGAAGGCAGAAATGAAGAGGCGGTTGTCTATTACAAGAAAGCCATCCACAGATTCATCAACAAAGGTCTTTTTACAAATGTAAAGGATATCTGGGCCAAACTGATTGAACTCAATCTCAACGATCTTGAATTTTTCCTTCTGGTTGAAAAAAAGATCGCAAAAACCATGTCGGTTGAAAAATCCACAATCCTTCTTGAAGACCTCTATCCGGCCATCCAGGCAAAAGAAGAGTGGGAAACGGCGATCGATATTCTCAAACTGATCCTTCAGTATGATTCAAAGAATCCCTGGGCCAGAAAAGAGATCGTCAACTGCTACCGAAAACAGTATGAAGGCCACAGTCAGCTGGAAGAGTACATCAAGCTCTCCAACCTGAACCAGAGCTGGAGAAATATCACCGAAGCCATTTCTGACTTTGAAAAGCATATCTCCTTCGATGCCGGAAACTTTGTCTACCATAAAACATGGGGTGTAGGTGTTATCAGGGAGATCAAGGGAGATCAGATCACCATTGACTTTGCGACCAAGCGGGATCATACGATGTCGCTGAAAATGGGGGTCAATGCCCTTATGAGTCTAAACAAGACCCATATCTGGGTACTCAAGAGTATTCTCCCCAAGAAAAAACTGCACGACAAAGTAAAAAAAGATATCCCCTGGACTCTGAAAACCATTATTAAAAGTTTCGACAATGCCGCAGATATGAAAAGGATGAAGGCCGAACTCGTTCCCGCCATCCTGACCCAGGGTGAATGGTCGAGCTGGAGCACCGAAGCCAGACGGATTCTCAAAACCGATGCGGATTTCGGTAATATGCCCGAAAAACTGGATCTCTTCATGGTCCGTGACAATCCCATTACCTTTGAAGAGAAAACCTTCAACAGATTCAAGGCTGAAACCAACTTTTTTGACCGCTATCAGAGCATCCTCGAATTCCTGCGTGAATCGGACCCCGAATCGGACTACTTTGCCGAAATGTTCAACTATTTCACCGCCTTCCTCAAGGCGGCCAACGTCAATGAGCAGGTCGTCTGTTCCTATCTCTTCGTCAAAAACACAATTCAGGATTTCCCCTTTCTCAATCCCGGCATGACCTACGGATTCAAGGAACTCTTTGATGATATAGAAGATCTTGAAGGAATGTTCAACGCCATCCAGTATGCCGATCTGAAAAGGGATTTCCTCAACGAAATCAAAGAGAACATCGAAGACTGGCAGAACTACTATATTCAGCTCTTCCCCTATTATCTCAACAAAACTGTTGTTGAAGACCTGATCAGGAACGGTTTTGACGGAATCGTTAAAGAAAAACTTCAGGACATCATGACCCATTTCAGAGAATTCAGAGAAGCGTTTCTCTGGGTTGCCAGATCCGCTGTCGACGAACCCTGGTTCCAGTCTCTGGGCATTCCCTATGAAAAGATTCTGATCAACATGATCCACCTTCTGGATATTACATTCAGAGACATCAGCAACAAACGGAACGTGACCGAAAACAAGAAACTGAACAGAGCGATCCAGACCTTCCTCTTTAAAGAGAACAGACTGGAAGACTTTATCCTCAGCGGTGATGAAGACACGGTCAGCCGTCTCTTTACCCTGCTGCAGGATGTGAAAGAGATGGATGTGACCATAAAACTGGCCATCCGGCAGAAGATCAAAGACAAATATCCCAAGATCAAGTTCCTGGGCGAAGCCGAAGAATCTCCTGTTGCCTCCAGTTCCTCCAGATCTCTTATTGTTCTGGAAGAGAGCCTGAGAGAAAAACAGAAGGAACTGAAGTACATCCTCGATGTGGAGGTCCCCCAGAACTCCAAGGAGATCGGTATCGCCATCGAAATGGGAGACCTCAAGGAAAATGCCGAGTACAAGGCCGGAAAGGAGAAGCAGGAAGCCCTCAACATCCAGGTCGGAAAACTCAAGGAAGGCATCGAGAAGGCCAAGGTCTTCGATCCTTCCACTCTGGATCTCAAGAAGGTTTCTTTCGGAACAAAGGTCACCATGATGAATCAGCTGGAGAACAAAGAGGAAGTGTTTACAATCCTCGGACCCTGGGAATCGGATCCCTCCAACAACATCATATCCTATGCGTCTCCCTTCGGAAGCGCCATGATGGGTACGGCACTGAACAAAGTCTCAGAGTTTACAATCAATGAGAAGGAGTACTCCTACAAGGTGATCAGCATACAAAAAGCAGATCAGCTCTGATTCTCTGAATCAAATAAAATGGGCTGCCCGCCTGAATGAAATATTCACGCCGGGCAGCCCGTTTTTTTTCAGGAAATAGAAATCAGTCTTTCCAGGGGAAAATGGTACTCTTCAGGGTTCTTTTCCCTACCTTTTCCCGTTCTTCCATCAAAAGTCCGTTCCAGGGGATCTTCTTTCTGTCGGCATCCGGATTCTCTTCCAGATAGTCATACTTCATCATCAGGATCTTCATGCAGCTTTCCTGCAGGATCAGTATCCCTCCGATTCCCGGCAGGATCAGAGCCAGAGCTACCGAGAGTCCGGCATTGACGAGAATACCTGTACCCAAAACGACGGCGGTACCCGTATTGTCAAAAAACAGAATAAAACACTTCTTGATTATTTTGACGGGGCTTCTGTCCAGACTGTTCATCACGGGATAGAAAAAAGCAAGGGAGAGGGAGACAATCAGGGTTATCCAGAACAGAAAGGCCAGACCGATCAGTCCCAGAATACTGCCCAGAGAGGCGTAGAACTTGAATCCCGTATAACAGATGAAATAGAACAGCAGCGAGCTGCCGCCAAGCAGAAGGCTGGTCTTCCAGCTCTCTTTCAGGTGTCTTGTTATATCCTTCAGTTCGGGAGACTTATATCCCACCAGATCCTTGATATAACCTGAAACGGCGCCGGTGTATACAAAGATCAGCAGAATACTGAGTATCATCGACAACAGGCTTAGAACGGGAAAGGGAAGCAGATATTTGGGAATGAAGACGGGAACAGCAATGAGAAGGATCATAATAAAATTGACCAGCAGCAGCCGCCCCATATTGTCCCAGGCGTCCCAGAACGCTTTTTTTAGCATAAACAGAATCATTTGAACTCCTAAGCCCCCCTTCGAAAGGAGGGATATATTGATACGGGATTTCAGTCCCGGTTAATCCCTTTCAAAGAACAGGATATTCTGCGGCGGTCCAGGTCGACCTCGAGAATGCGGACCATCAGCTTCTGTGCTACCTTCACAACTTCCGCAGGATTGGAGATATAGTGGTCTGCCATCTGACTGATATGAATCAGTCCGTCCTGGTGCACTCCCAGGTCCACGAAGGCACCGAAGGCGGTCACATTGGTAATGACCCCCGGAAGAATCATATTCTCCTTCAGATCCTCAATGCTGTGGACATCATCTGCAAAGTCGAAACTCCTGAACTCCTCTCTCGGATCCCGTCCCGGTGTTTCAAGCTCCTTCAGGATATCCCGGATGGTCTCCACTCCCCGGTTTTCGGTTGTCAGATCCCTGAGGGAGAGCTCCTTGAGCCGCGCCGGCTGTTTTATAAGATCCTTCAGATCCGTATGCAGCTTTCTGCACAGAGAATCAACAAATTCATACTGCTCCGGATGGATAGCCGTATTGTCCAGCGGATTACGGGCGTCTCGAATCCTCAGAAAACCGGAAGCCTGTTCAAAACACTTTGCTCCGATTCCCTTGACCTTTTTAAGCTCCTCCCTCGACTTGAAGGGGCCGTTGGCATCTCTGTAGGCGACGACGGATGCCGCCGCTTTGGACGTCATACCCGAAATGTAGGAAAGAAGCTTCTCACTGGCCGTATTGAGCTCCACACCCACCGAGTTGACACAGTGAATCACCACCTCATCCAGTGCTGATCCCAGCGCCTTCTGATCGACATCATGCTGATACTGTCCCACGCCGATGGAAGACGGATCCAGCTTGACAAGTTCGGCAAGAGGGTCCATGAGTCTGCGACCGATGGATACGGCGCCTCTGACGGTCAGATCGTGATCGGGAAACTCCTTCCTGGCAATTTCCGAAGCCGAATAGATGGAGGCGCCGCTCTCATTGACGAGTACCACCGGAATGGTTTTCAGACAGGGAAGACTTTTACAGAATTTCTGGGCTTCTCTTCCGCCGGTACCGTTCCCTACGGCAACGGCTTCAATGGCATATCTGCTGACGAGGCGGGAGAGCAGTTCCTCAGCTTCCTTCGTTTTGTTATGGGGTTCAAGGGGATAGACAACACCATTGTAAAGCAGCTGCCCCTGCGGGCTCAGACAGACAACTTTACAGCCCGTACGCAGTCCCGGGTCCAGTGCCAGAGTGGCTTTCTGTCCCAGGGGAGATTCCATCAGAAGAACCTTCAGATTTTCTGTAAAAACCCGGATTGCCTCTTCATCGGCTTTTTCCTTAAGCCGCTTTCTGTTCTCTGTCTCCAGAGAGGGAGCCAGAAGCCGTTTATAGCAGTCCTTCTCCATGGAATTCAGGAACTCCGACCACCGGGAACTCTTAAAGGGAGAGATCTGCCCGATAGCCTTTAAAGCCAGATCTTCATCGGGCCTGACTTTTATTTTAAGGAAACCCTCATCGCTTCCCCTGAACATGGCAAGGACACGATGAGAAGGAGCATTGGCCGACAGTTCTTCACGGTTATAGTAGTCCCTGTATTTCTTGCCCTCCTCCTCTTTGCCCTTGACGGGTTTAACCTGAAAAAGGGAGTGCCCCGTATAGACAGCTCTCAGTTTTTTTCTGACCTGGGGATCTTCATTCAACCTGTCAGCCAGGATATCGGAAGCTCCCTGCAGGGCTTCCTCCCATGTGGCGACCTGGTCATCTTTTCCGAAGAACTGATCCCGGTTTATGGATTCAGGACCGGTGTTTTTGAGAATCAGATCGGCCAGTGGTTCCAGCCCTTTCTCGGCGGCCGTCATTCCTCTCGTTTTTTTCTTTTGTTTATAGGGAAGATAAAGATCTTCAAGCAGGGTGAGATCTGCGGCGTCTTCAATGGATTTGCGGAGCGGTTCCGTCAGTTTTCCCTGGGATTCGATTGACTTCAGAACGGCTGCTTTTCTTTTTTCAAGCTCAGCCAGAGTGTCGGCGGCCTTGAGAACGGCCGAGATCTGAACTTCATCAAGATTCCCGGTGCTCTCTTTTCTGTATCTAGCCATGAAGGGAACCGTAGCCCCCTCCCCGGCCATTGTCAGTACGTTCTGAACCGATCTTTCCGGGATGGAAAGGGATCGTGCAATTTCTTTGGTTATTATCATGGAGACAGTATAGATGGTTACGGGAAAAATTCAATCACTGACGTGATGGTGACAGTTCAGCTTCTCAGCC
>QKJO01000035.1 GCA_003249275.1 Spirochaetaceae bacterium | reverse complement strand
ATCTTAAAGAGGGAATCCTCCGGGTTTATCTGGTTCATATGCTCTCCTTCTGAGGCCCTGCCTCTTTTTTTGTAAACTGACTGAGACGGATATCCTTGAAGACCTTGAGGATGTCACGGCTGATGCTGTTCAGCTTCCGGTCAAACAGACAGGCATGAAAGCCGCACTCGCTGTAACCCAGAGGACAGTCCTCCAGCTCAACCGGAGACTCCACGATCTCATAGATATCCAGAAATGAAATATCCTCGGGCGGACGGTTCAGGATAAATCCTCCCCGGGGGCCCCGCTGGGAGGTGATGACCCCCGCCCTGTGCAGGGTCTGGAAGACCTTGGCCAGATGGGCCTCCGAGGCATTCAGCTGCCTGGCCGTCTCTTTGACATTGATCCTGTCGGGAGACGCCTGGGCCACCAGGGCGAGGCCATGGAAGGCGAGTGAAGCAGCCTCGGACAGATTGATCAGATGATTCATGATATCTCCTCGCTTAATCCGGTCAACCGGACCCGGTCTGTTTGACGGACATTCCGTCGGAATGCCCTAAACCGTATTTCGGTACCACAATACCTAATTAGAGGCGGAGGGGTCAATAATTTCGGACGGAGAAAGGCAGCGAATGCCCGGTTTTCATCTGAGAATGTAACCCATGTTACAAACAGGAGGAGGGGGAACTGTACGGAACAGGACTCAGTGCAGCTTTATGACCGTATCCAGAGAGAGGAGCATGATGGAGTAATAGAGCACCAGGATGATCAGAAGAATCCACTGCTCCAGAAACCGGACCCTCTTTTTTCCGAAATCCCTGAGTCCCACCATCCAGTCGGACAGGAAATAGCCTATGCCGATGCAGGCCAGAACGGAATGACCGGCAAAAAGAGAGTAGAGCCCCCCGCAAAGCAGAACGGATACCGAGAGGTCGTAGATGATCATGGGAATCAGAGTATCCTTATCCAGTCTGAGGGTAAAAAAGGCTCCCGCACCCAGGACCAGGGGAATCAGGATCGAGACGGTATGGGCGTAAGCCGGAAGCTCTGTTTTCAGAGCATGAATGATGAGACCGGATCCCAGCAGGAGGGTCATTCCCATAAAGAGAACCATCCCGATCAAATAGTATAGCTGCTGCCGGCTCCTGTCTCTGATGGAATAGGCTCCCTCGATAAAAATATCCCCCGCCGAAGCCATGAGCCAGACGGGAATAAACAGTCTTGGCAGAAACTGATCCAGGGTTCCCCTCTGAAAAGAGACAAGGAAGATCAGCAGAGCCGTCAGACCGGCGATAAAAGGGCTCATAAACCGGCGGATTCCCAGGAGCGCATCCAGTTCGGACTGGATCAGAATCTGTTCCTCTTCCAGATGGGGAACCAGATCCTGATAGGCTCTGCTCTTGGCCTGAATAAACACGGCCGCTATGGCGGTAAGGATGTACAGAAAATGGTACAGGGTCATAATGCTCCTCCGGAAAAGGACTCGGGAAGGACCGGTCCGCCCCGCACTTCTATTCTCGGCAGAAAATACAAGGTTCATTATTGATGATGTGAAAAGCTGAGGATCAGCCGGGACGGTCAGATTCTTCCGGTCAGTTTCTTTAATAAAATCAGAAGCTGTGACTTTTCGTCCTCATCCAGGCCTTCCATAAGGGACTGGATATTTGCAACATGCCTTGGAAACAGTTCACCGATAATGGCCCGGCCCTTATCGGTCAGGGTGACGACCGAAGCCCGCCCGTCCACGGGATCCTTGCACCGGGAGATCAGCCCTTCCTTGATCAGATTGTTCACTACCACGGTCATATTCCCGCCGGTGGAGAGGGTTTTTTCGATGATCTCACAGATTCTGAGATCCCCCTTGTGATAGAGGGCTTCAAGTACAGAAAACTGCGACAGCGTCAGCCCGGCATCCAGAATCTGCTGGCTTTCTCCCTTGCGGATGTGCTGCATGCTTCTGTTCAGGGCAATCACAAGTTTCAGATTCAATTCATTTTCGGTACCGTAACTGATTTTATCCATGTCATTGAAATGTAAAACCATCTTGATGCAATCGTCAAGCGGGCAAAGCGGCGATGCAGGGGAGGAATATGTTTGTTCGGATTAACTATTGACATTAGCCATGCCTACCTTATAGAGTATGGGTATCTCTCAAGGAAGTATTTATGCAGGTATTGATTCATCACATTTACGAATTGAAAAAAGGTCTGAGGAGGCTGGTGCTGCATACCTGTCCCTCCGGAGATATTCAAAAGGCCCTTACAAGGCTGAACAGGGACAGAATTCCTTATCTGCTCAGTTCTGTGAACGAAGCCAGGATGAATATATTCTTCGGCGAGCAGGCCTGCATCAATGTGATCAGGGAGTTTTCCACCCTCAAATTGAATGAACTGACCGACCAGGAAGACTTTATCCTGGGGACCCTCCTCGGTTACGACCTCAAGCTGCAGTGCCTGAGATTCCTTGAACGGAAAGGAAAAAGTGAATCCCAAGGGATAAAAACCATTTAATTTTTTCAAGGAGAAGTGTTATGACAGCTGTAATATACGGTTCCACCACTGGAAACACGGAGGCGGCGGCCGGGAAAATAGCCGAAGAGTTCGGCGGCGGACTGGTTGTATCGGTTTCGGATGCCGATGCAGCAAGCCTGAACGGGTACGATACGCTGATCTTCGGAACCTCGACATGGGGTATCGGAGATCTGCAGGATGACTGGGAGAGCCGTCTGGACCTCCTGGATGACATTGATTATGCGGGAAAAACCGTTGCCCTCTTCGGTCTGGGCGATCAGGAAGGCTACCCCGACTCCTTTGCCGACGGCATTGCCTTCCTCAAATCCAGGATTGAGAAAAACGGCGGCGTGATCAGCGGCAGCTGGTCCTCGGAAGGATACAGTTTTGACAGTTCCAGGGCCCTCGAAGGTACGGAATTTGCCGGTCTGGTCCTGGACGAGGATAACCAGTCCGCTCTGACCGAATCCCGTATCAAAGCCTGGGTCCAATCCCTGGCTTCATAGACGGTTGAGGCTGAACCCGGGGCCGGCAGTCCGGCTCCGGCTATTTCTCGGAGGCTTTGTAGATCCGGTCCATGACCGCCCGCCCTATCCCCTCTTCGGGAACATATTCGGCGTAGATGCAGTCGATCCCCTGACGATCAAGGGTATGGAGACAGGAGAAGAGCCGCGACGCCGCCTCAAGAAGACTGCCTGAAGGACTCAGAACTTCCCGGCAGCTGAAACCATCCCCTTTTGCCTCATCACGGAAAATCAGAGCTCCCGCCCGGTCTTTTCCCGCCACAGATCTCAGATCCTCCACAATCCGGAGGGGAGTTCTGGGTGAGTAGTGCATCTCCAGCTGTCCCGGTGCCGTGGGAGACGTGGTGGTTCTGTTGAACATCTCCACCGGTCCCAGCACCCGCTCTATCTCCTCCCGGCTGAGACCGCCCGGCCTCAGGATCATCGGTTTTTCGCCGGTAATATCCAGAACCGTGGATTCCACACCCACCCTGCAGGGACCTCCTTCCAGTACCATATCGATCCTGGAACCCAGATCGTCCTCCACATGCCGGGCCTCGGTGGGACTGAGGTATCCGAAGGAGTTGGCCGAAGGAGCGGCAACGGCTCCGCTGGAACCCCGAATCAGAGCCAGGGCGATGGGATGGTCAGGCATTCGTACGGCCATGGTCTCCAGGCCGGATGTAACCAGGGAGGGAATGATCTCTTTTTTGGGTACGATCAGAGTCAAGGCTCCCGGCCAGAAGGCATCGGCCAGATCATAAATCCGGCTGTCCCTGATGTCTGATATTTCCTTCAGCATCTCAAGATCGGCAATATGCGTGATAAGAGGATCAAAACTGGGTCTCTTTTTGGCTTCGAAAATGGAAGCGACGGCTTTGGTATCCAGGGCATTTCCCCCCAGGCCATAGACCGTTTCCGTCGGGAACGCCACAAGACCGCCCCTGTTAATGACGGCGGCAGCTTTCTTTATGTTTTCTTCATTGCTTTCAAATATCATCTTCAACTCCCTCTGAACCGAATCAGAGCAGAACCAAACTACTACAGATAAAGGAGTTGTACCAGACTATCCGGACTGATTCCGGGCATTTTTCAACAGTTAGGCGGCTGATCAGAAGGATTCCCTGAGTATCAGCTTCGGTTTGAGGATGCGGGTGAAGCTTGAGTTCATGGAGACAAAAGAAGCCGCCTGCGCACCCATCTCCCTGAAATCCACCGAGAGGCTTGTAATACCCCGGGAGACGAACTTGAGCAGGGGAAAATCATTGTATGACAGGATGCCCAGGTCTTTTCCCGGAATCCATCCCCTTTCATCCGCCAGAGTGAGGAGGGAAACAAGATCCTGTTCGGTCAGAATAAAATAGGCGGCCCCCCGTTCTATCCGGGGTTCCTGAAAGCCCGTAAGAACTGAACCTTTCAGATGATGCTTTCTGATAAACTTCTCGAAACTTCGGAAGGAGTCCTCGGGATGGGGATTCAAAGGCGTCCTTATCATATTCAGACTGGAATAGGTCCTGATGCGATCGGTGATTTCCGAAAGAGCATCCTCTATTCCTCCGGCAAAATCCTGGCAAAGTGAGGAACAGCCGGGTGGTATGTACTCCCCCCTGTCCAGTATCAGAGTCTTTCTCGTATCCAGACCTCCCAGAAGCGGGGGAACATCCCTGTGCTGGAAGGGCTTGATTACAAAATGAGTATACCGGCCGCTGTAGGTCTCAAGGATGGTTTTGAAGTGATCGATGTTGTTGTGATGAAAGTAGACATCCCCCACGACCCCCTCCGGAAGAGCTCCGGAAAAGGCATTGTAGAGGACCTGCATATAGGGATTGAAGCTGTTCAGGATCAGAAGAACCCTGGAACCGGAACTGATCCTGTCGGTCAGGAGGAAAAAGCCCTTCCCGGGAACCGAGTCAATCAGTCCCTCCTGCTTCAGGATTCTGTAGGATTTCACAACTGTCTCCCTGGCGACTCCCAGGGTCCGGCTGATCCCGGAAATGGATGGGAGCCCCTCGCCGGGACGGATGTCTCCCCTCTCAATCAGATCATAGATATGTTGAATGATTTCTCCGTACTTTGTACCCGGTTTCATCCCCGTCCTCTCGTCAGACTTCCAGACTCCGCTCCAGTGCGTGCTGAAGCCCCCTGATTTCGGCCAGTCCCCGCAGACGGCCGATGGCCGTATACCCGGGATTGTCCGCCTGGGGTTTGGCCAGGTCGTCCAGCATAGTATGACCGTGATCGGGTCGGAACGCCAGTCTCCAGTCCTTTCTTCCTGCAACAAGACGCTTTCTCTGTTCCTTCAGAAGAGCCCTGACAACGGCAAACATATCCACCGACCCCTCAAGATGATTGGCTTCATAGAAACTGCCGTCAGGGTTGCGCTGCGTACTCCTGAGATGGGCGACGTTGATTCTGTGGCCGTAGCGTTCGATCATGCCGGGGAGATCGTTATCCTCCCGGGGACTGTAGCTTCCCGTACAGAAGCAGAGGCCGTTGGAGGGATGGTCCACCATGGACAGGAGATCTTTGACATCCTCTTCACAGCTGACGATGCGGGGGAGACCCATGATGTTCCAGGGCGGATCGTCGGGATGAACGGCCATTCTGACACCGGCCTGGGCCGCTGCGGGAATCACTTCCTGAAGGAAGAGTCTGTAATGCTCCTTCAGTACTTCCCTGTCGATGCCTTTGTACTTGTCCAGCATGGTCCTGAGATCTTCGATGGACAGGCCCATTTTCGTACCGGGGAAAACATCGATGAGGGAGCGTTCGAACTCCTTCACGCCTTCGGGCGAGAGGGACGAGAAGAACTCGCCGGCCTTTTTCACCTGATCCGCCGTATAGTCGGCTTCCGCACCTTCCCGTTTGAGAAGATGGATTTCAAAGGCGGCAAACTGGACAGGATCGAAATAGAGGCACTCGGACCCGTCTTCCAGAACATAGCGGAGGTTCGTCCTGACCCAGTCCAGAACGGGCATGAAGTTGTAGATGACCACTTCGATCCCCGCCCTGCCCAGCAGAGTCAGGGTGGTTTTGTAGTTTTCGATATACTCTTTATAGCGGCCCGTTCTTGTTTTGATATCCTCATGAACAGGGACGGATTCCACGGCCGCCCAGGTCAGGCCGGCCTCTTCGATGATCCTCTTTCTCTCGAGGATGGCGTCCAGTGTCCAGGCTTCCCCATAGGGAATCTGGTGCAGGCTTGTTATGACTGAAGAGGCGCCCGCCTGTCTGATAAACTGAAGGGATACGGGATCGTTCGGTCCGTACCACCGGAAGGATTCTTCCATTAATTTCATTATTAACTCCTGAAGGGGGCTGCCCCCGTAACTTAAGACTTACCCTGCTGTCCCGAAGGACAACCGTACTATACCATACTATACTATTCCCAATCTAATCAAGTGCCGGGGAAATTGCCCTAAACAAGCATTTGTGCCATACTGCCCCTCATGATTAAATTGACCGAACTGACCGAAGAGGAATCTCTGAAAGCCATAGAAAGAGGAGAATTCTCCGAGGAGATTCTGAACTCTGCCGAACGTGTGATCGTCATCCTGACACAGAGCTGGTGCCCCGACTGGATCGCCCAGAGATCCGTTTTTGCCTTCCTTGCCGGATGGGACAATCTCAAAGTGTATTACCTGGAATACGACAGGAAGGATTTCGGACAGAAGTTCATGATCTTCAAGGAATCTGTTTTCCGAAACGGAGAGATCCCCTACCTTCGGTTCTACAGGGGCGGACAGTTTGAGTCTGACAGCAACTACAGCGGCCGCCGCGCTATCACCGCCTGGATGGAGGATCGGTCATGATGAAGGGAAAGGGAATCGCACTGCCTGCCATCCTTATGGCCACGGCTCTGGGAGCGTCCAGCGGTCTGTATATTAAATCTCTTCCTGTCAGCAGTCTCGGACTGACAGGTTTCAGAATGGGAGTGCCCTTTCTGATTCTTCTTCCCATGATGATCAGAAGAAAGATGATCCTGGGGCCTGTTCAAAACAGGAAAAGGATCTGGACGGGATCTCTGCTGAACGCTGTCAGAATGTTCCTCTATATAGCCTCCTACAAACTGACCACCATGACCAACGGAGTGGTACTTCTGTACACCTGGCCCCTCTTTGCCCTGCTGATCAACGCGGTGGTCACAAGGGAAAAACTGAAGCTGAGGGAAATTGCCCTCCTGTTCATGGCTTTTTCCGGGGTTATTTTTTTGAACATCCACAAAGGATTTTCCCTGTCCGGTCCCGATATGCTGGGCAGTCTGCTCATGATCGCCTCGGCTCTCATCTTTTCAATCTCCACTCTGATCTTCAAGGGAGCCCTTACAGATCACAGCGAGGGAGAAGTGCTCTACTTCCAGAACGCTCTGGGTGCCCTGATCTTCATCCCCATCCTTATGGCAGAGATAAAGGGAGTTCCGGCCGGGGCCATCTTAACGGGAGTCTTTTACGGATTTTCGGTTGGAATTCTGGGATTCGGATGTTTCTTCATCGCTCTCAAGCGCCTTCCCATTTTTCAGTACGGAGCCATGGGCTATATTGAAGTCTTCTTCGGCGTCCTCTACGGTATACTGCTGCTGGGAGAGGACATTTACTGGAATATAGTTGTGGGGGCCCTGCTGATTCTGGTATCCAGTTTTCTTTCAAGGCTTGAAAAAAAACAGGCTCCCCCGACGGCGGAGGAACCTGCATCAACGACCGGTTGAAATCAGTTCACCCGGTTCTTCACGGACCCCTTCAGAAAAGAGGCAAGGTTGTCCACGGCGATATCCATAAGCCTGGATCTGGATTCCAGAGGCGCCCAGGCGATGTGGGGGGTGATGAAACAGTTGGGGGCTCCCAGAAGGACATTGTCCTCCCTGATGGGCTCGGTGGAGACGACATCCAGTCCCGCCGCCCGGACCTTTCCGCTCTTCAACGCCGCGGCCAGATCCTCCTCCACAATCAGGGGTCCCCGGGACGTGTTGATGATGATCACCCCGTCCTTCATCCGGGCTATGGTGTTTTTATTGATGATGCCCGTTGTGGACTCAAAGAGGGGACAGTGAAGGGAGATCACATCGGACCCGGCCAGAACCTCATCCAGTGAAGCATAGGACATGGTCTCGCAGACAAGATCCTCAATCCGGTACTCATCATAGGCCAGAACCTTCATGCCGAAGGCCTGGGCGATCTTCCCCGCCGCCTGCCCGATCCGGCCGTAGCCGATGATGCCCATGGTCTTCCCCGCCAGCTCGGTCAGGGGATAGTCCCAGTAGCAGAAATCGGGACAGCGGCTCCACTTGCCCTGCTGCACCGTATCGGCATGATCCTTCACATGGTGGCAGATGTTCAGAAGGTGGGCAAAGGCGAACTGGGCCACGGCCGTGGTTCCGTAGGTGGGGATATTGCAGACCGGAATGCCCGCCTCGGCGGCAGCTTTCACATCGACCACATTGTAGCCGGTAGCCAGAACTCCGATGTACCTGATCCCGGGACAGGCCTTGATCGTTTCGGCGGTCAGGGGTGTTTTGTTGGTGATGACCGCTTCGGCGTCACTTATCCTTTCAAGGATGTCCTCAATATTGTCCGTCCTGTCATAACAGGTCAGGTCTCCCAGTTTCTCAAATCCCGCCCAGGAGAGATCTCCCGGGTTCAGTGTGTATCCGTCCAGTACGACGATTTTCATGGTAATTCCTCTTTTATACGAGCTGTTTTGCCGCAATCAGTGCTTCTGCGGAGGCTACAATATTATCAACGGTTACACCGTTTTTCTCAAGGAGCCTTTCGTAAGGGGCCGATTCACCGAATCTGTCCTGAATGCCCAGGCGTTTGACCTTTCCTTTGCCCATCTCTGCCGCAATCTCACAGACGGCGCTTCCCAGGCCGTTCAGAATATTGTGGTCTTCCACGGTGACGATGCTTCCGATTTCATCAATGGCCCTGCTGACGGCTTCTGCATCCAGGGGTTTGATGGTATGCATATCAAGCAGCCGCACGGAGTAACCCCGGGCTTCCAGTTTTTCGGCAGCAGCCAGTGCGAAGGACATGATATCGCCGTTGGCGATGATGGCGACGTCCTTTCCCTCCTTGAGCTGAACCGCCTTCCCGATTTCAAACTCAGCCGTTTCATCGTAGATGAAGGGGATGGGGTCTCTTGTGAACCGGAGGTAGACCGGACCGTAGTGTTCGGCGGCCGCCTTTACAAGTTTTTTGGCCGAGTAATAGTCGGCGGGCATGATCACGGTCATGTTGGGGATGGTCCGGTAGATGCCCATATCCTCGATCCCCTGATGACTGGCCCCGTCGTTGGCGGGGGTGAAACCGCCGTGGGAGCAGGCTACCTTCACATTCAGTTTGGGATAGCAGGCTTCCTGCCTGATCTGCTCGCACATCCTCATGGAACCGAAGACCGCATAGGTGGTCACGAAGGGAATCTTGCCGCAGGTCGCCAGTCCGGCAGCCACTCCGGCCGCATTCTGCTCCGCAATGCCCACATTCACATGCTGATTCGGCAGCTGCTCAAAAAAAGGAACAGTCTTGCATGACTTCCCGATGTCCGCATCCACCACATAGATATCCGGATTGGATTTTCCCAGTTCCAGGATCGCCTCTCCGTAGGCGTCTCTTGTCGCTTTTCCTGACATTATTTCAATCCTCCCTCTACTTCACTGACGGCCTGGGCATACTGATCCTTATCCGGAGCCATGCCGTGCCAACCCACCACATTTTCCATAAACGAGACTCCCCTGCCCTTCACTGTCCTGCCGACGATGACTTTGGGAACGCCGTTCTTACTGTCTCTGATCCTGTCCAGGACATCCACAATCTCTTCCATCTTATGGCCGTCGATACCGTAGGCCTCACAGCCGAAGGCTTCGAATTTTCCCCTCAGATCTCCCGTGGGCATGACCACGTCGCAGGTGTTGTCATTCTGAAGATTGTTGTTGTCCACGATGATTACAAGGTTGTCCAGCCGGTATTTGACCGCTGTCATGACAGCCTCCCAGATCTGTCCCTCCTGGCATTCTCCGTCTCCCGCCATGGAGAACACCCGGTACTCTTTTCCATCCCGTTTGGCTGCAATCGCCATGCCGACGGCTGTGGAGAGTCCCTGTCCCAATGATCCCGTGCTGATGTCCACACCGGGGCAGACCTTCATATCGGGATGACCCTGAAGGATGGACCCCTCTTTTCTCAGGGTGTAGATGGTGTCATAGGGGAAGTACTCCCGCAGGGCCAGGGCCGAATAGAGGATGGGGCAGACATGGCCCTTGGACAGGACGAACCTGTCACGGTCGGCCCAGTCCGGCTGGTCCGGTTTGATATTCAGTTCGTCGAAATAGAGGGCGGTCATAAAGTCCGCTGCCGAAAGGGATCCGCCGGGGTGTCCCGAACCGGCCGTATGAATCATTGTCAGCGCCGTTTTCCTCATCTCCACGGCCTTTGCTTTCAGAAAGGCTGTTTTTTCAGTTCTGTTCATTCGGAAAGGTCTCCTTTGTACGCCTGCCTTGCTTCCGCGACGGAAGGCGGCAGGAATATCGATCTTCTGCGGCAGGCGCCGCTCTGTCTTTTATATTTTGTATTCAAAATATTTTCTACAAAACTATACTAGCGTCTGAGGATCTGTTTGTCAACGTTTTTGTAGGGGTGTCTCCGATTTCATTGTTTTTTTTGATAAGACAAACACAGGTCCTGCCTTTATACTGTTGTCATGAAGAAATTTAACAATAACCGATGGAAGATCCTTATTCCGACAGCTCTGTTTTCACTGACGGCCCTTTTCATAGGAACGGCGGCTCTGGTCGAGGGAAAAGACAGCAGAATCAGCATGGCGGTCCTTCCCGTCGAGAATCTGAACAGAGACCCGAAGCAGGAATATCTGGCCGGTATCATCGGATCGATCCTGAGACAGGACCTCACTCAGTCGGGAATGGTCTTTCTGGTGGACAGAGAGAATTTGGACAGGATTCTCTCGGAGCAGAAGCTTCAGTTCACAGGTGTGATCGATGAGAAGAGCTTTATCGAGACGGGCCGGATCGTGGGAGCCGAATATATCCTGAAGGGGGGATTTGTCTTTCTGGGAGAGGACCTCTTCATGAATCTGGACCTCATCGATACCGAAACAGGGCGGAGTTTCAGCTTCTCCGAAAGGGGGTATCAGGAGAATACGGTCCATGCCCTGACGGAAAAACTGATCTTTCATCTCACGGGGCAGGATATGTCCTTCCAGTCGGATGAGGGGGAACGGACAATCATAGCCAGGGAGCAGCGGGAACCGGGAAGGATCATGCTTTTTTCCCCCCTTGTGGATGCCAGAATCTATATCGACGGAACCTTCAACAGCTACACCATAGGAGACGCCACAAAGCCTGTCGAGATCATCCTCCCCCCCGGGAAACATTCCATCCGGACCCACCTGACCGGGGATTTCGGGGTTGTCAAGGAACCGGAAATTCTCTTCAGCGACTGGAGCACCGAATTTGACTTAAAGTCGGGAGACACTCTGGTGCTGGAAGACAGGACAACTCACTTCAATTCGGCCCTTTACAATCTTCAGCAGATTGTAAGGGAAAGACTGCAGCTCGTCCCCGGAACGGGAGAGACCCCCGAAGCGGTTCACGACACCGGATTCACCGACCGGTCGGGAACGGAGTATCCAGTCAAACTGGAAATATCCTTTGCCGAATCAGGAGGAGAGGAACATACGGGGGTGGCCACAATCCATCTGGAATACAAAGGCGAAACTCAAGACCTGACCTACACCTGTCCCTCGGGAGATGATGCGGAATTCACCCTGCCACTGGACAAATCGGATCTGAAGATCGAACTGGACTGCGTCTCTCAATACCGCTGGACCCTGAATTACAGTATCTGGAGAAACGATATCCATCAGGGCCTCCACCGGGAGGAGGAGCATCAGTCTCCGTAATAGACATGGGACTTTTCCTTCCGGTAGACGGCGGGAGGAATGCCGAACCGGGCCTTGAAGAGACGGTAGAAATAACCGAGATTGTCAAACCCCAGGGAGAGGGCGATATCCAGTACCGCCGTATTGGTGTGTTCCAGCAGCAGGGCGGCATGGTCCAGTTTCTGCCGGTTCAGCCAGGTGGAGGGAGTCATGCCGAGGTGCTTGCGAAAGCTACGGGAAAGATGCTCGGGGGTCCTTGAAGTCAGTTCGGACAGATTCTTTACCGTCAGCTGATCTCCCATCCTTCCTTCTACCTCCAGAAAGAGAGTCTTCATCCAGGAGGGGATTTCACTGACCTCCTCCTTTTTTCTGCCGATCTCGGGGAGCCCTTTGATCCGTGATGCCAGGTTCAGGATGAACCTCCCCAGGAGAATATCTCCGTAATCCGTTTTCTGATAGAGGAAAAGACGCTCCAGATCTTCCAGTATCCATCCCTGCTGTGTCCCGGGAAAACGGGCAGAGAAACGGTGCTCCCGGGGATCCGGCTGAAACAGGGTCCCCAGATCCAGGACTCCCAGAAGACGGTCCCAGTACTCCTGAGGCAGAATCAGATTGAAAAAATCAAAATTCCGGCCCGACATGCTGTGATACTCATCCTCATGGATCATCAGAAAGTCGCCCTCTTTCATGACCGTGTCATACCCGTCAAAGTGGTGGGTCACCTCGCCTTCAAAGAGATAGTAGAACTCGAAGACCCGGCAGTGCCTGTGCCTGGGAAAGGTCCAGGGACGGTGACTTCTGATTCTGTATAGAATGAATTTATTGGGGAGGATGTCCTGGAGCTGAACTGTGATAAGATCTTCCATACCGTCTTTACGACTCCGATATCAAATATGTACAATGAAATATCAGATATAATCAAGATTATATCAAATAAACGGGAATAGAATAGCAGCAGAAACGCTAAACCGCATCCAGCGGATTCAGAAGGAAGAGACATATGGTACAGGACTACAAATTCCCCGACGGTTTTGTCTGGGGTTCGGCGACAGCCTCATATCAGATCGAAGGAGCCTGGCAGGAGGACGGACGGGGCGAATGCGTCTGGGACCGGTTCTGCCGCAGACCGGGCAAGGTTGCCGGAGGAGATACGGGCAATGTGGCCTGCGATCACTATCACCGTTACAAGGATGATGTGGCCCTCATGAAGGAGATGGGGCTGAAGCACTACCGCTTCTCCATAGCCTGGCCCAGGATACTCCCGCAGGGCCGGGGCAGTGTGAACACCAAAGGTCTTGATTTCTACAACAGCTTAACGGATGAACTTCTTGCCGCCGGCATCGAACCGCTGGTGACCCTCTTTCACTGGGACCTGCCCCAGGTGCTTCAGGATCAGTTCGGCGGCTGGAAGGACCGGAACATGGCCTCCTACTTTGCCGACTACAGCGACATCGTCAGCCGCAGTCTGGGAGACAGGGTCAAAAAATGGGCCACCATCAATGAGATCATGTGTTTCACAACCCTGGCCCATAAACTGGATATGCATGCTCCCGGCGGAAAGGAGAGCGACAAGATCACAAACCAGACGGTTCACCATGCCCTTCTGGGTCACGGAATGGCCGTCCAGGTACTCCGGAAAAACGTGAAAGACTCCTTTGTCGGACTTGTGGACAACAATGAGGCCCCCTGGCCCGTCGTGGCGGAAGAACCCCATCTGTCGGCTGCCCGCAAAGCCTGGAAAGAGAGAAACTCCCAGAGACTGTTCCCCATGATGACGGGGGAGTATGATGAAACAGCCTATGTCAGACACTATGGGGCGCTCCCCGACTGCACGGCCGAGGATATGAAGATCATCTCTGCGCCCGTCGACTACTTCGGCATCAATTTTTACAACTGTCCTCCCGTTGCAGCGGCCGACAACGAGGCGGGATATGAGCCCGTCGAGCTGCCGGAAGCCTACCCCAGAACCGATATGGGCTGGCCCGTAACGCCTGACGCCCTCTACTGGGACCTCAAATACATGAAGGAGTTCTTTCCCGAACTTCCCGTATACATAACAGAAAACGGAATGGCCGCCCGGGACAGGATGTCGGAAGACGGAACCGTCAAAGATTACGACCGGATCGAATACCTGAGAACCCACCTGAGAGCCTGCCACAGGGCCATCGAAGAGGGTGCCAACCTGAAGGGGTACTACCTCTGGTCCCTGATGGACAACTTTGAATGGGCCTGGGGATATTCCAAGAGATTCGGCATCATCCGGGTCGATTACGACACCCAGAAAAGAACGGTCAAGGAGTCGGGGAAATACTACTCCCGCGTCATGGCCGGAAACCGGGTCTACTGATCCCGGTTCCGGACTCTTCCCCCGCCTCCGGGAAGATCTTCTGCTTAAAAAAAACTCCTCCTCAGGGGGGAGTTATTTTTGTTATAAATCAAATCAGACCCCTGCCTGCCATGGATTATACTTGAAGGTGAAAACTTTCAAAGGAGAGATCCATGAGCAGAAAAATGACGGCCTTCCTGTCGACTGAGCTTGAAGAACTGAAACAGAAGGGACTGTACAAGAGCGAACGGGTCCTTTCCACCCCCCAGCAGGCCGGAATCGGTGTAGAGGGAGGAGGGAAAGTTCTGAATTTCTGCGCCAACAACTACCTGGGGCTGGCGGACCATCCCCGGCTTGTCGCAAAGGCAGCAGAATCTCTGGAGACCTACGGCTACGGCCTCTCCTCTGTCCGGTTTATCTGCGGTACCCAGACGGTTCACAAGGAACTGGAAGGAGCCCTCAGCCGCTTTCTGGGAACCGAAGACACCATCCTCTACAGTTCCTGCTTCGATGCCAACGGAGGACTCTTCGAAACCCTCCTGGGAGAGGAGGATGCGGTCATCAGCGACGAGCTGAACCATGCCAGCATAATCGACGGCATCAGGCTCTGCAAAGCCGCCCGGTACAGATACAGAAACAACGACATGAAGGATCTGGAAGCAAGGCTCGTAGAATCGAAAAATGCCCGCTACAGGATCATCGCCACCGACGGCGTCTTTTCCATGGACGGTACCATAGCGAATCTGGCCGGAATCTGCGATCTGGCGGACAAATACGATGCTCTTGTCATGGTGGACGACTCCCATGCGGTCGGTTTTATGGGTGAGGACGGATCCGGGACACCCGCGTTCTGCGGAGTGAAGGGCAGGGTGGATATCCTGACCGGGACCCTGGGCAAGGCCCTGGGCGGAGCCTCGGGAGGCTATACCGCGGGAAAAAAGGAGATCATCGGATGGCTCAGACAGCGGTCCAGGCCTTACCTTTTTTCCAATTCCCTGGCTCCGGTGATCGCTTCGACCTCCCTTGAAGCCCTGAAGATGGTCGCCGAAGAACCGGATCTCAGGAAAACCCTCTTTGCCCATACCCGCCGGTTCAGAAAAGGGCTGGCCGATGCGGGATTCACGGTCGTCCCCGGGGAACATCCCATTGTCCCCCTCATGCTGGGTGACGCGGCTCTGGCCGGAAAGATGGCCGATGAACTGCTTAAAAAAGGGATCTATGCGATCGGATTCTCCTACCCCGTTGTCCCCATGGGAAAAGCCCGAATCCGGTTCCAGATGTCCGCCGCCCACAGCGGTGGGAACATTGACGAAGCACTTGATAAAATCATTGAAACAGGCAGAGAACTGGAGGTGATTTCATGAAAGCACTGGCTAAGACGGAACCCCGACCAGGCCTGTGGATGATCGATGCACCCGTGCCCGACTACGGTCCCAACGATCTTCTCATCCGTATAAAAATTACAGCCGTCTGCGGGACGGATGTGCACATCTACAACTGGGATGAGTGGTCGCAGAAGACCATCCCCGTTCCCATGATTACCGGTCACGAGTTTGTGGGAATTGTGGAAGCACTGGGAAGCGAAGTTTCGGGATTCAGAATCGGCGACAGGGTCACGGGCGAAGGACATCTGACCTGCGGGCACTGCCGGAACTGCCGGGCCGGAAAGCGCCATCTCTGCCGGAACACCCGGGGCATCGGCGTCAACCGGACGGGATGCTTTGCCGAGTATCTTGTTCTCCCGGCGGAAAACGCCTTCAAACTGGACGACTTCATCAGCGATGAGGCGGCATCGATCTTCGACCCCTTCGGCAACGCCGTCCACACGGCCCTCTCCTTCGATATGGTGGGTGAGGATGTCCTGATCACCGGCGCCGGCCCCATCGGCATCATGGCGGCAGCGGTGGCGAGGCACGCGGGGGCCCGATACGTCATCATCACCGATGTCAATGAATACCGCCTCAACCTGGCCAGGCAGATGGGGGTCACCCGGGCCGTCAACACCCGGACGGAGAGCCTGGACGACATTATGAATGATCTCCATATGCTGGAGGGCTTCGACGTAGGGCTTGAAATGTCGGGGAATGGGGCCGCTCAGGCTCAGATGTTTGAGAAGATGAACAACGGCGGCAAGGTGGCCCTCCTCGGCATCCCCCCGGGAGAATCAACGGTGGACTGGAATAAAATCATCTTCAAGGGACTGACCCTCAAGGGCATCTACGGAAGGGAGATGTACGAGACCTGGTACAAGATGGCGGCCATGATCCGCTCGGGACTGGATATCTCCCGGATTATCACCCATCGTCTGCCCGTGGATGAATTCCAGAGGGGTTTCGACATTATGAAAGGCGGCCAGTCTGGTAAAATACTGCTCTACTGGGATTGATACGTCTTCATGACGGCTCTATAGTGAACCATGAGCAGCACCAAAGCCCGTCAGACCATATACAGCCTGATCTATTTTTTTCTCTTTGCCGGGATCGCCGCCCTCTATCCCTTTTTCCCCCTCCTGCTGCAGAGCAAGGGCCACAGCCCGTCGGAAGTAGGGATTCTGATGGGCTCTTACGAGCTGTTCAGCATCCTGGGGCTTCTGCTGATCGGCCACTACTATGACAAAATCAGATCGCCCAGACGGACGGTCATCATCATCAGTCTGGCTTCCATACTGGTCCTCTACTTCATTGCGGGCACAACCTATCCTGTTCTGCTGATCCTGCTGACCCTGGGCCTGGGATTCGTCATCAAATCCCCGGCGTCCCTTGTGGACGCCCACTACGGCCAGGTCATGCCGGAACCGGACAAGACCTATGGCAAAGCACGCCTGTACGGAAGCCTGGGTTTTTTCGTCATGGCTCTGATGATTCAGATCACAGGGCTGGTCGACGGCGGCAGACCCTATTCGGTCTTTGCGGCATTCACGATGATGATAGCCCTTGTCCTCGTTCTTGTGGTCCGCCTTCCGGCCGCTTCGCTGGCCGAAGAGAAGCATGAGCACAGCTCCTTTCTCCGGACTCTCAAATCCTTCCCCGGTGTGTACTGGATCGGATTGTCCATCGGATTTCTCAACTACCTCGGACTGTCGGGACACTACACCTTCTTTTCTCTATTGATCAAAAACAAGTTCGGCACGGGGAATATCGGAGGATTCTGGGCCATAGGACCCCTTTTTGAAATTCCCCTGTTCTTCTTTTCTGGCTGGCTGCTTAAGAAATTCGGACTGAGAGGGCTGTGGCTTATAAGTCTGGGGGCGGGGTTTATCAGGATGCAGGCCTACTCTCTTTCCTCATCCCTTCTTCCCCTCTACCTTGTACAGATTCTTCACAGCCTGTCCTTCGGCCTCAACCATCTGGCCATGGTTACCCTGATATCGAAAACCACTCCGCCGGCAGTCAGGGGACAGGCTATGTCCCTCTATACGGCTGTGGGGATGGGGCTCTCCCTCTTTATCGGAGGATTTGCGGGAGGCTGGTTCCTCGGATTTGCCGGGTTCTCTCTGCTCTTTCAGATTTTTTCTGTTTTCCCCCTGGCGGGAGCGGTTCTGACTCTTCTGTTTCTGAAAACAACCCCCGGGGAATAAGATACCCCGGAGTCAGATAACGACTTCCGACCAGCGGGTTCCGTCAGCAGTCACGAAGATCCTGAAGGTCCGCGATTTCATATCCGCCGTCAGCCGGGCTCCATCAGACCCTTTTGTCCTGAGTATCTCCAGCTGTCCCTCCCCTGAGGAATGAACAAGCCTGAAATCACCGTCAAAGGCGGGATGTGAATTTCTGAACTCCATCAGTTTCAGAAGACGGGCGACAACGGGCCGCTTCATCTCCCTGTCTATTTCCTGCAGCGTATAACCGTGGCGGTTGATATCCCTGCCGTTCCTGGTTTTCTCAACAAGCGGGATATCGTTGGGGCCCGCCAGCATGCCCACATAGTAGACCTGGGGAATCCCGGGTGCAAAAAACTGTACGGCCCTGGCCAGAAGATAGGACTGGTCATCCTCCCCCAGGGCGGAATAGTAGGTACAGTTGATCTGATAGATGTCCAGATTGTTGTACTCTTCAGAGCTGTAGCGCCGGTTGACATTGGAACCCTTCTCATAAAGGGCGGCGCAGGTTTCCTCGATCTCTCCGGGAGTCAGCAGGTCAACGGCATCCACCACACCGATGCCGTCATGGGTGTCCAGAGTCGTGAACTGGTTCTCAGGGCACTGTTTCAGCCAGGCTCCCAGCCTGTCGGCCCGGCCGGTATAAAGGGCATGTAGAAGGATCAGAGGCAGGGCGAAGTCATAGATGCTGTATCCCTTCTCCGTCAGTTTCCGGGGAATCGTATAATGTTCATGAATTTCGGGAAGCAGCTTCACACCCCGCTTGTCCATCTCATCCCGGTACTCTCCCAGAATCTCCCAGATCTCGGGCTCCAGAAAAAAACAGGACGTGCCTGCCTTCTTTGTCACATAGGCAAAGGCGTCCAGACGGATCATCCCGATGCCCTGATCGGCCAGAAAATTCAGAGTATCAAGAATATAGCGCCGTCCCGTCTCCGAACGGACATCCAGATCAATCTGCTCCTCCGAGAAGGTGCACCAGACTCTTCTGACCCTCCCGTCCCTGTGGGCGATCTCTATCCAGGGAGCCCGGGGTTTTCTGGTATAGATCAGGCGCAGTTCCTCAGGAGTGAACTCTCCCTCCGGTTTGACCCGGTCGACGGGCAGAAAGAGCTCCGCCCAGGGACTTTCGTCTCCCCTCTCTTCAAAATCCAGGAATTCCCGGGACTGCCTGGAAAGGTGGTTGACCATCACATCCGCCATCACCTCAAAGTCGGAGGCAATGGATCTGATATCCTCCCAGTTTCCGAAGGCGGAATCCACGGTTCTGTAGCCCAGAGGGGAAAATCCTCTGTCCCCTGAGGAAGGAAAGAAGGGCAGGATATGGACCCCGGAGATGTATTTTCTGAAGGAACCCTTCAGAATCTTACAAAGCTCTTTTAAATCAGATCCCAGACTGTCGGGATAGGTGATGAGCTGAATACCGTTTTTCATATAAACCTCAAAAGCCGGAGAGCAGCTCTCCGGCGGGATAGGAAGTGAGTGTAACCCCTTCAGGGGTTATTTGATCGATCCGGCCACCATGCCCTTGATGATGTGCTTCTGAGCCGCCAGAAAGAATATGATGATGGGGATCATGGCCATGAGGATGGCCGTCAGAATCAGATCCCACTGCTTCACATAGGCACCGGCAAAATTGGCAACCGCCAGAGGAATCGTCTGAATCCGGTTCCCCTTGCCCAGTACCAGCAGAGGGAGGAGATAGTCGTTCCAGATCCAGATGCCGTTGAGAACCAGAACTGTGGCATGAATCGGCTTCAGGATGGGAGAGATGATCACATAAAAGGTCTGAATCCGGCTGCAGCCGTCGATTTTGGCAGCCTCTTCCAGCTCATAGGGGATGGACTTGATGAACCCGTGGTACAGGAACACCGACAGGGAACAGCCGAAACCCACATAGGCCAGAATCATGCCGAAGTAGGTCCTCAGAAGCTTGATCCCCGTCACGTCCCAGAAGGTTCTGAACCAGGACAGGAGGGGAAACATGACGATCTGAAAGGGGATGACCATGGCGGCGACAAAGATCAGGAAGATCACCTGGGAAGTCTTTGTTTTCGTCCTGACCAGAACCCAGGCCGCCTGGCTGGACAGGAGGGTAATGGCCAGCAGGGAAAGGGTGGTGATGATGATGGACGATACAAAGGACTGGGAGTAGCGGATATTGGTATTGGTCCAGATCCCGACCATATTGCGGCCGATCTGACTCCAGTCCTCGGGCATACCCAGAGGATCGATGGTGATCTGGAAGGCATCCTTGGCCGCATTGATCAGGACGATAAAAAAGGGAAAAAGGAAAGCCAGAAACAGGAGAGCCGTCAGGATCTCCAGCAGAAGGGGGTGACTGTTGATTTTCATTACATCTCCACCTCTTTCTTTTTATTGATGCTCACCTGTATCAGGGAGATGACGATCAGAACCAGGAAGAAGATCACTGCCTGAGCCTGGGCCATGGCCATCTTCAGCTTCACAAAGGCGGTATTGTAGATGTTCAGTGCCAGAAGCTCGGTGCCGAAGAGGGGTTTGTCCATAAACATGGCCGATGGCCCTCCCGCCGTGAGAGACACATTCACATCGAACTGCTTGAACGACTGGGTGAGGGTGAGAAACATGGTGATTGTGAAGGCCTGGGCAATCATGGGTATGGTGATATGACGGATTCTCTCCATCACCCCGGCTCCGTCGATCTTGGCCGCCTCCTGCAGTTCCGCGGGAACCGCTTCCAGGGCCGCCACATAGATCATCATGATGTACCCGGCGTACTGCCATGTTCCCACAACGATCAGGGCCAGAAGGGCGGAGTTTCTGTTGGCCAGGATCAGGGCTTTGGGATCCGCCAGATGGGAGAGCATGGGAATCAGCTTTCCCAGGGACGGAACGGCATTATTGAAGATAAACTGCCAGATATAACCGAGGATCAGCCCTCCGATCAGGTTGGGGATGAAAAACCCCACTCTGTAGATATTTCTGAATTTCAGTCTGCTTGTAACGAACAGAGCCAGCAGAAAAGCCGTGACGTTGATAGCCGCCATATTGAGGATAGTGTAGATCACGGTCAGCAGGAATGAGTACAGGAAGGACGGGTCCCTGAAACTCTCGGTGAAGTTGCTGATTCCCACGAACTGCAGGGTTTCTCCCGCCCGTGCGGCGGAACTCCAGTTGGTGAAGGAATAAAAAGCCCCTATGAAAAAGGGGATGATGATGACCATAAGAAAGGCAAACAGCAGGGGTGATAAAAAAAGCCAGAAAACAATTTTGTTCTCTTTTTTGTCTGTCATTGATTTAATCCTGAATGTATAAGCGGCAGCCGCCCGCATGGGCCGCTGCCGCTGTTGAAAAGAAAACTTATCTGTTCATGAAGGCGGCTGTCATCAGCTTGATGAAACCGGCCTTGTCGATCTGTCCGTTGGCAAACTGGTTGTAGATGGGAGCCAGGGTCTGATCTCTGAAATCACCGGAGAAGTTATACTGATTCCAGGAATAAACCTTGCCCTTGGCAGCCCACTCCTGAACCGATTTGGAAAGCTGTCCGGCGGGATTCAGTTTGACATTGGCAAAAGCGGGGATCATACCGGCTTCCTTGACCATGAAGTTCTGACCTTCGGGAGTAAAGACCATATCGTTGAGGAACTGTTTGGCAGCTTCCAGATTTTTGGAGTCCTTGTTGATGACGTAGAAGGAGGGAGCTGCGACAAAGATTCCGTCTGTAGCGGCCTTCATGGACCCGTGGGGAGCAAATCCCATCTTGAATGTGGCGTTGGCCTGAGTCATGTTGGGATCTGTCCAGTTGCCCTGATGGAGGAATACGGCCTTGCTGTTGGCAAAGGCGCCTACCTGGGAGTCGTAGTTTCCGGTTGTCAGTACGGCGGGGTCCGCATATTTGAAGAGGAGTTCCACCCAGTCTGCATACTCGGAGAGTCTTTTGGCATCCACTTTTTTGGCAAGAAGATCGTTAACAACCGACATGTCGCCGTATTTGAGACCGTTGGACAGGAGGGAGTTGAAGTTGTGGTGAGCCGTAACCCAGCCCATTTCGGGACCGGCGGCCATGGAGACAACGGAGTTGATTCCCAGTTCCGCCTTCATGGAATCCAGTTTGGCGAAAGCGGCCTTGTAGGCGTCATAGTTGTTGAGTTTTGCGGGATCGATGCCGGCTTTGTCCAGCATATCCTTGTTGTATGCCATACCCCAGCCCTCGACGGCTACGGGGAATCCGTAAGTCTTGCCGTCCACTGTGAAAGCGACGGAAGTTTCCTTTGTCCAGGGTTCACCCGACATGTCCAGGATGATGCTTTCCCACTCTTTATAGTCTTCAATACCCGCAATGATGAAGATGTCGGGCATTTCTCCGGCGGCATAGTCGGCTCTGAGCTGCTGACCCAGAGTGATGGAACTGCTTCCTCCGACGGATTTCATTACGGCTTTGTTACCGGTCTTCTGAGCCCAGAGGGCACCGTAAGCCTGGAGCTGGGGATCTATTTCGGGTTTGTTCTGCATCAGGGTAACCGAACCGCCGCCCTTTGCCATGGCGCCGCCCTTCTCCTGTGAACCGTTTGCAAATGCCGATGCAGCGACAGCAAGGGCAAGAAGAACTGTAAGAATTCGTTTCATGTTTTTCCTCCAATTTCTCATGGAAACAAAATGGGAACGTTTCCATCCATACTTCTCACTATACCCTGACTTTCCTATATGTCAAGAGAATTCTTCCATAACGGAACCGTTTCCATTCAGAAATGGAGTCTTTCCGGAAATGGAATATGACTGTGGAATTTTTTCCATGGATTTCCATGAAACGGCCATGCGGGAAAGCCGGACCGTAAAGAATCAGCTGTCCCGGTTTATAAGTTCGGGTTTCAGGATTTTCTGAAGAACCTTCCGTTCCCTCTTTTCCTCCCGCTGACTGACCAGCTCTATGATCATCTCGGCGGCTTCGCAGCCGAGGATCTCCGAGGACTGCCGGATTGTGGAGAGTTTCATGAATTTGGAAGGGAAAATATCATCATATCCGATGATGGAGACCGACGAGCCCGACTCCATCCTTGCCTGGATGCCGCCGAAGGCCATGATATCGGAAAAGTAGAAGATGCCGTCCAGAGATTTGTCGTTCATAAGAGTTTTGCTGATCTCATAACACTCCTCTTCCGAGTTCACGCAGAGTTCCGAAACCGTGATACCCCCCTCCTCCTCGGCTCTTTTCCTGAATCCTCTGAACCGGTCCAGCTGCTGCTGAGACCGGTCTATAAGGCCTACCAGCATGATTTTACGGCATTTCCGGTCGATCAGGTATTCGGCGGCCAGCACACTTCCCAGCACGCTGTCGTAGGTTATATAGCTGGCATCGGGTTCATGGTGGTCCACATAGAGGAAGGGAATGTTATGGATTCTGAGGATCTCCTGCTCCGCCGCCGTCAGGGGGGGATCTCCCAGTGTCAGCACCGCCGTCAGCCTCTGTTCCACGATATGGTGGATGACACTGTCCTGACCGTGATCGGTATTGAAGATCATGATATTGAACTGATCCGCCTTCAGGCGGGAATGGATGTGTTTGATCAGCTCAAAGAAGAACTGATTCTCAACAACCGGCAGCAGCAGAGCCACCGTAGCCACCGAATGGGACTGGCGGACCAGCATTCTGGCGGCGCCGTTGGGAACGTAGTTCAGCTCCTTGGCGATCCTGAGAACTTCGGTCCGGGTGCTCTCCTTGACATTAGGGCTGTTGTTCAGAACTCTGGAAACGGTTCCAATACCGACCCCCGCTCTGGCGGCAATATCCTTAATAGTTACCTTGACGTTCACTCATCACCTCTCCAGGCCCTGCGGCTTTGCTGGGGATTATAGCATACAAATGCAAACGTTTCCACTTTAATTTTCATTCCCCTCTCCTCAAGACGAAAGGGAGAAAGAGTATCCAGGCTGGAAAATGATTGTAACAATATTGGAATTGAAAGGTGTTGGATAGTATACAGCAGTGCAAATCTGCCGTGATTCACTACCGGGGAGAGTATATGAAAAGTTTGAAAATTGCCTTGAGCGGTATGGTCCTGATAATACTGCTGGCCGGATGCGAACTGGTTGATCCGATCAGCTACAACAATCCCTATGCCGGAGACTGGTACGAGCTGGAAGTGGCGGGGAATCAATGGAATGCCGTCAAACTGTCTCTGTCGGATTCCACATTTGAGATCTCCACAACCACATTCAATGCGGACGGGGAAAATCCCGGAGGCTATACCGGAGTCTCCAAGGGGGACGTCAGAGAGCTGTCAAACAATCAGATTTCTATGGAAACAACGGAAAAACAGATCAGCGGAAACTGGTTCTCAAGGGATGAATATGTTGACGACCTGGTCAAAAACTACGGGTTCACTCAGATCCAGGCGGAACTGCAGGCGGACATCATATTCATAGCTGTGACCGTCAGTTACAGCATCGGGTCCGATCCAACCAGCCTGATTCTCGGTACGGGAACGGGAAGCGGCACAGCCTATACTGAGATGACCTACTACACCAGCGTCTTCTCAGCCAAGAGTCTGGCCCACTGAGACCGTCAGGCCTCAGCCGGGAACAGCCTCACTTAATGCAAAAAAAAGCCGCTTCTTC